>CAXGOF010000061.1:0-8999 GCA_964011335.1 uncultured bacterium | reverse complement strand
ATACGGCGGGTAGTGTGTTTGGCCTATGGGGAAGCACTTCTTATCTTGATAGCGGTCAGTCGCAGGATGGCAGCCATAGCGGTGGTGGCTCTGGTGCGCTAGGTCATTTTGCTCCTAATTCGTCTAGTACGATTGCCTTTAATACCGATGGCTTTTCACAGGTGTATTCTAATTTGCTTGAGAAAACAGTTGTGGTGAACGACGGTTTCTATCCATTTTCAGAGGTTTTATTGCCTAGCGATAACAGTGTGATTGCTTCCGGGTCAAACCCACTGCGGCTTGTCTCTCAGGGCGATTTTGTCTCCGACTCAAAAATTCTTATTAGCGGCAGCAATGCACCGGGCCATTTTGGCAAGGCTTTCTATGCTGGTGTAAGTGCCAGCGAGCGAGACGGAGATGAAGTCGCTAATATACTCTATGAGTCGATATTGGGGTCTTCTGAATCTCCTAGTGACGATCAGTTCTTTGGTGGCGATGGCGCGATTGGAGTTTTAGGAGGTGGCAATGGTGGGAGTGGCGGTGATACATGGTTTGCTGACAGCATTGGCTTTGGTGGCGGAGCATATTTCAGTACCATCCCGGTAACTTGGTCTCAGTTTATTGAAGATGGCTTTACGCCAGGAAATAGTCGTTACAACGCAGGTCTAGGCGCCACAGACGATCGTTACTCCGGTAATAATGGTCAAGGTGTCGGTGGAGCTACTGCTCTTGGTTCACCAATAGGCAGTCCTAATGACATCCTTGGCGATTTAGAGAATGGCTCAGGTATGGGATCATGGTGTTGGCCTCCGCGCTCGAACGAGATGCCTGCTGGAGCAGTAATAGAAACTCACAGTGACAAAGGATTCATCTTGCACCGCTCACGTGGTGGTGGCGGCGGCGGTTACTGGACGGACGGCGCGCGCGGAAATTATTTTGTTGAGAACTCTCTGAATGGGCTTGGTCAGAACATGAGTGAGAACGATTTGATACCCGAAGTAAATGATGCCCTCGGTATTTACGAGTATAACGGTCGTGATGACGGTAGCGATAAATTTGCATGGGACATCTCTGCAACAACTCCGAATCAGGTGGCTGATGCGTCAGGCGGACAATTTGTAATCACTGCCGGTTTTGAAAGCTTAGACCCATCGCAGGGATTCTTGCTCGGTGGCTCAGGTGGGGGTGGTGCCGGAATGGGACAGCATGGTTCGATTGCAAACCGTGTCCTAGGTGCAGGGGTTAAGACTGTTGGTACTTGGCGCAGCGGAGCTGGCGGTGGCGGCGGTGCGGGTGGCGGTGCCATCCATATTTTCGCCGGCAACGATCTTAGTTTGACAGGCGCTTTAGAATCTACTGGTGGCGATGGCGCTACCTCTAACTTCGTTGAATCCATTCCATTTTATGACGCTTTTGCTTTGCTTTATGGCCCTCCTGGAGACGCGGGCGGTGGTGGTGGATCAGGTGGAGCAGTTTTACTGGAAGCAGCTGGCACTATGCAATTAGGACCTGAGGTGATCGACGTGTCAGGAGGCCTTGGAGGCCTCGGCGCTGTTGGTAACCATGGCGGTGACGGGGGCAGTGGCGTCGTGAGATTTAATACAGCAACCGGCTTGGAATCTCTTGCTTTTTGTGAGGATGCTGTTGAGCCCGACTTTGCTGTGCAATCTAATCCTGTTGCACTGGACGATGTGCCTAATGTTGGCACTGTTGGCAATTACACCTATGCAGGCACAACCGGCGATGTGAATTTGCAAACAGGCGAGCTTATTAATGGCAACGCTAGTGGTGTTCGATCATTGTGGTATGAACCATCTGCAGAGAAGTACGAGATTG
Organism: uncultured bacterium; assembly: GCA_964011335.1. Classification (GTDB taxonomy): domain Bacteria; phylum Planctomycetota; class UBA1135; order UBA1135; family UBA1135; genus JAPKEZ01. The sequence goes on along the minus strand of CAXGOF010000061.1, from coordinate 7,184 downwards.
CTTTAACTGGCTACACTATCACGTGTGATTATTCACTTGATGGTGGCACTAACATTACAACTCTTGTTTTTAGCGATCAAAACCTAACGAACCCCGATGAAAATTCAGGGGCTACCGCGGTGTGGATTGCTTTCCAAGGAGCATGGATGCACCCAGGTGAGTCGCTAAAGGCTCAGCCTGAGCTTGTTACTGTTACTCCGTGGTTCGTTCCAGGGTTAACCGTTGCAACTTCTGGAATGGACGAGTTTAACTCGTTTTATAACCGTGCGCTGCGCTTTAGATTGGTATTCGATCAAGATGTCATTGCTGGTTTGCTTAGCGGAGGCACAGACTCTTGGTTCCGCGTTACTAGCGTCAACTTTGACACCAACGCAAGTTGAGCATGGGCACCTTGTGTGCCTATGTACCTGATGGAATTCTGTTAAATGGATTTGAGTTCCATCAGAACTGTGCGCTAGTTGTTGACCCAAGCAGTCGTGTCATTGACGTATGCGACGTCGAAAAACTTGATCCAGCGATTGTTCAACAGTTTTGTGCGGGTCAATTATTTACGGCAGCTCCTGTACTCGCGCATGCCCATCTCGAGTCATTTGATGCGCCACGCGACACGTTTTCGCGCGAGAGTTTCGCACAATGGGTGGAGTCACTCCTCGAGTGGCGGAAATCTAAAGAGCGGCTTTCACCTGAAGAAAGTGCCGCCGAGTCGCGCCACCAATTGGCAGGGAATGGCTGTGGATTAGTCGCAACCCATGTCAGCGAGCCCGGCGCCGAGGGTGACGTAAGCCCTGATTTCCCTGAAGTCTTTGCCTTCAACGAATTGTTTGTGCCGCAGGGTGATTTCCCTGATTTCCCTGATTTCCCTTATCGCGGAGTTGCGTTACATGCACCTTATTCCGTGTCCGATAAAATTGCGCGACAAGTGTTTGAAAAATACGCTGCGGATAATATTGTTTCTATTCATCTTGGTGAACATGACGAAGAACGCCAGTTTCTAGAGTCTGGTACGGGCCGGTTAGCTCAGTTGTTTTTACGGCGTGGCTTGAACATAAAAGACACCTACTATCCGTCACCCGTTGATTGGCTTGATGCTGTTGGCGGACTGACATCGTCAACGTTGGCCGTGCATTGCGGTAATCTTCGAGCCGATGAATTAAGGCGTCTTGATCATGCCGGAGTGGACATTGTTTTTTGTCCTGGCACGCATAAATACTTTGATCGGCCTCAGCCAGCATTTGCCGAAGTGAGTGGATTGCTTCCGGCTCTAGGGTGTGACTCCTTGGCTTCTAACCAACGACTCGACCCACTTTACGAGTTGCGCTGTGCCAGAGAGATTATTCCAGAAATTAGCAGTCAGATGTGGTGGCAGTCGCTCACCGTCCGTGGTGCTGAAGTGTTGCGGCGCCCTGACCTTGGCAGCTTGGCGCAGGGCAAGTGGGGACGAGTGCTCAGTTTTGAGACGAGCGAGTTCGGCTCTGCTTCTAGCGCCGAACAGGTATGCGACATTCTGTGTTCGGCAGACGGCTTATCAAGAAAGTTAATCACGCTGAATTCGACTGGGGATTAAGTTAAAATAAAAGATATGCAACAAGCAGTTTCGTTAATCAAATCTAGCTCCACCATTTTGCTCACTGGCCATTTGCGCGCCGACGGCGATTGTCTTGGCGCTCAAATCGTTCTTTACCACGCCCTGTCCGCGATGGGAAAAGAGGTGCAAATCATGTTGCCAAATCTTCCAGACCAACGCTATGGTTTTTTAGAACAGAAAACACCCTGGAAAATCTTTGATGGTGAGTTGCCCGAATACGATTTACTCATTGCTTGCGACTGCAACGAACTAGGACGTCTTGGCGGCATGGTGCCAGAAATACTAAAGCGGAGTCAGCCGAAGATGGTAGTGGATCACCACATCATGATGACTCCCGACACTTGGGACGCCGCTTTTCATGACGTCGAAGCCGCAGCTTCAGGAATTCTCGCAATCGAGTTAGCACAATTGCTCGGTGCAGAATCATTACCACTAGCGGCGTATGAGGCTGCTTTTGTCGCTCTTATGACCGATACTGGCTGGTTGAAGTATTCCAATTCAGACCAGCGCTCTTTTGATATGGCATCTTACTTAGTTGCACGCGGAGTAGACAGTTCACGAATTTACGATTTGGTTTACCAACAACTAGAAGACGGTCGCCCTTTGGGCGTGGCTGCTGCTTTACAGAATTTGCAATATCACGCAGATGGCAAGATCGCGGTAGCGTGGGTAACCAACGATTTACTCACCGCAGGCAATGGTAGTTTAGATGATACTGACGAAGTTTTAGACATTATTCGTGCTGTTGCAAATGTCGAGGCGGTTGCGTTATTGTGTGAGCGTGATGCCGGGCAAATAAAAGTCAGCTTCCGCTCTAAGACTATTTTAGATGTAAATAAGGTGGCACGTCGCATCGGTGGTGGTGGACACGCTCGTGCTGCAGGTGCTAGCTTTGAGCGTAGTGTCGGTATGCCAGAAGCAGTCGCGCAAACACTTGAAGTGTTGCTCGACGAGTTTGCCACGCAGTAATAACCTTAAGGCTTTTCGCGCTTGCCGAACATTCCGGTTAAAGCATGCCGTGCAAGTTTAGGATTACGCTTTAGGCGGCGGGTAACGTACTTATGCCATTCTTTGCCATAAGGGATGTAAACTCTGACCGTATAACCGGCATCAAGTGTTTGACGGCGAAAAGTTTCTTGGACACCAAGCAGCATTTGTATCTCAACGCGCTCCTTTGCCTCTGGGATGTCTTCTAGTATTTGCGCAACTCCTGCAAGAATAAGTGGGTCGTGAGTAGCAACAGCAACATACGCACCATTCTCTAGGAGCAAGCGCGTGGTCTTTAAATACGAAGCATTAATCTCGCTCATTTCTTGGTATGCAATGGCTTTTGGCTCTACATAAATCCCTTTCACCATCCGCACGTTCAGCTGACGTGGGTTGCTTTCTAACAGGCGTTGAGCGTCGCCGTGAGTGCGAAACAGCATTGCTTGTAGTACGCAACCGATATTATCCTGATGTACCTCTCGTAAGCGTTCAAAGACTGCGAGGGTGCCGTCAATAGTGCTAGATTCTTCCATCTCATAACGCACGAAACCTTGCTGTTGCCGAGCGAGGCTGACAATTGAGCTAACGGTCTCAAAGCAAATATCTTGGCTTATATCGAGACCCATTTGCGTCGGTTTCAACGAAACGTTTACCGGAAAGCCATTATCTGTTAGTGTCTGAATTAAAGATTTATACTCGCTCGCTGCAGCATCAATTTCACTGTTATTCGTGACGGCTTCACCAAGCAAATCAAAGGTGGTGAGGTAAGTGCTATTATGAAGGTGGCGTCCGCGATTTAGGGCATCTTCGCGCGATTCACCTGCTATATAGCGTAGGCTGAGCGGGCGCATAAATGCCTTCGGGACGAGCGGGATGCAAGAAGCTAGGATTTTATCGAGTATTGCCATGGCGTAATTCAACCATAGAATGCCATCGCGTTAGGGTGGGCGCTAGCTTTATACTATGCAAATGTTACGATTTCACCTCATCATTTCGGCGCTGGCTTTCACGGTGTGTACCTGTGCGCCGAACCCATCGATTAGCCAAGGCGGCTTGCTCGCTGCTGGCGAGAAGCGTGATTTAATATTGGTGTCTATCGATACGCTACGCGCTTCGCGATTGCCGTTTTATAGCCCCACTTTACACCAGGCACCGAAACTTGAATTAGCTGGTTCACCTGACGACCCGTTTTCGATAGCATGGCTCGCCACCCAGGGTGTGGTGTACGATTCCGCGTTTACAACGTCTGGCAAAACTTTACCATCCCTGGCATCCTTTTTTACGGGATTGCCACCACTTGAGCACGGGGCGGTGTCAAACATGACGCGTTTACAAGTGGGCACCTACACTACGACTTTGAAGGAGGCCGATTTCAAGTGTCACGCGCGGGTGGCGAATCGCTCCTTACATAAGTTTTGTGGCTTAGCTAATGGTTTTGATAGTTACGCTCTTCGTGCAAAAGAACGCGAGCACGAATTAGGAGACGACCTTTTAAAGGCAGCTCATGGTGATATATTCGCAGGTAGCAGAGTGATGCTGTGGGCCCACTTCATGGCTCCGCACCAGCCTTATGAGCCACTGCCTGAATACCGCGATCAATTGTCTTTGCCCAGTAATGTTATTGCTGGCAACGATCAACTTAAAGCGGCACATAGATCACCGCAAACAGAGCAAGAAAACTTTGGTGCTTATCGCGACTTGTACGATGCCGAGATAGCAACGGCTAATCAATACCTTCAAGATTTTTTAGTTGATCTAGATGCTAAGTACCGTGCAGCAAATCGTGGAGGTCTACTTGATAATGCCGTAGTAGTGTTTTTCTCAGACCATGGCGAAGAACTCGCCGATCGTAACGGTTATTTCTTGCACGCCAAAAGCTTGTATAGCTCGGTGGTGCGCGTGCCATTAATCATCATTGATAAGCAAAAAGGTAGTAGTGGGCATATTTCACGATTGGTGAACTTGTCTCACGCAATGGAGATGCTGTTGCATGGCAAGGACTTTGCTGCTGAGACTGTAGTGAGTGCCTGGCATAACGATTACTTCTCTATCCGCGATGCGCGTTATACATTAGTACACAACCCACATCAGAATGCACAAGGTCCGCTTGAGCCACCGGAAGATGTCGCTTACTTTTATTCGGCTGTTGAGCTTTACGATCGCCGTAGCGACCCCTTTGAAATGGACAACATTGCCGACGCTAATCCGCAAATTGTGTCGCGCCTCGGTGGGCAACTTTACCAATGGTATCAATCTAAAGAGCAGGTGGATGGCGATGCAAGTACCCATCTTGATGAACAAACATTATCTGAATTGGGCTACACTACGGACCCAACTGACGAGCATGCACTAGAGAGTGTTGGTCCATGGCCTCTCGATAAATATAGCCACAATGACTGATAATTCTGTAAAGTATCGCACTTGGCCTTGGGTTGAAGGTCTCTTGTTGGCGCTAATAGTATTAGCGGCGTTAACTATGGGTGGAGAATCCGCTCGTGTCTCTTACCATGGATATCTGCACACAACTATTGGCGAGGCCGTACTGAGTGATGGCTTGCTTCCAGAAAATCCCTATCATGCTGGTGAAGCATTAAATTATTACACGCTGTACCCAACGCTAGGCGTATTAATCGGGAGGCTTGGGTTCGGCGCCTTATGGGGGTTCGCGATCATCAACATTTTGGCGGCTTTATTAATGGGGCCTGCATTAGACTCTTTAACTAAACGCCTGCAGTTCTCCTTTGCAGTGCGCCGGGCCTCTTTCTGGTGTATGCTGCTCGGGTTTAACTTCTTAGGATATTATTTTGCGCGTGGGGCGAGTATCCCGCCTCTGGGAGCTATGCCCTTCGCTATGCTTGAGCCAATGACAAATGTTGGCGAGTGGGTTTCTTGGGATGCACGCTTGCAGTCGTTCGTGACCAAGTTCTTAAACGTTTCCTCTTTCGCATGCTCGCTGCCGCTCATGCTGTTCGCCTTGTCGAATGCTCTCGAAGACACGAAACGCAGTCGCTTGCTAGCGGCAATACTTCTTGGCTTATGCATTGCGCTTAATCCTCTGGTGGGTGCTTTTAGTGTCTTACTGATTGTGGGCCAAGCGTTGCTGTGCAACCCAGGTGAGCTGATGTCGCAAATCATTGCTTGGGTTAAATTGGGCGCTGTTTCGGCAATAATTGCAGTGCCTTTTATTGCGCCATTGTTTCTCAACGCGGGTGCTCCAGCTGCTCCAGACAAACAATTGCCTTTTGTTGGCGATGGAGCATTCTTTAATATCCTTGGACCGTGTTTGCTGCTTGTTCTGATGAGCGCCTTTGTCGTCTTAAGGCTTAGTGCCAAACAGCAGAAGGTTATTTTATTAGCGTCAACGCTAGCAGTACTGTTTTCGTTCTCTAGTCTGCCGTTTAGCAACGAGTATAAGTTCCCTCGGTTGTTCGCTATATTTTTAGCGATACCCGCTGGTTCAATGATTGTGCATTATGTGAAAGGTTGGGCGCCGATGCTTGCCGTTGGCATGCTTGCCATCCTGTCCATGCCAACAATGTTTTCAACGATAAAGGCTTATGCCTACTGGAATGTCAGTCAGTCTTTGCCACTAACGACATCCAGTAATGGTGAATTAGTATCACGACTCGTCGATGACAACCTGCAGCCAGCCCTCCCACAATCCATTCTTGAAGCTGTTCAAGAGTTAGATAGCGATGCGGTGATAATGATGCACCCGCGTTTTCCTAAGGTGGCCAGCATGGCGCAGGGAAACCAGTGGGCCCCAGCCTTGCAGCACACATTACTGGTTGATCGCCCGCAGATTCATAATTACGCTTATAAGCCTGAGGTCTTATCGCGACTTGGACTGGTGATTAGCTTTTGGGGATCAAACGATTGGCCAGCAACACCAGACCCGGTGAATTATGCGCCACAGCCAGCACTCAGTCAGTTACGACAAATTGTTGCCGGACGTAGCTTGGCTATTTTGAGCGTGGCGAGTTCGACTGCGAGTCACGATTATTTGAGTAAGTTACGTGACTCTGGTGATGTGTCTTTGGTCTCTGAGCAAGGCGACGTTTATCTGTGGTTGTTTTCTGCTGTGCCGAAAGTGGGCGGTAACTAAGCGCCTGCTAGATATCTTCTAGAGCGATAATGGCGCGTTGATTAAGACTGGCATTGCTGCACGCCACTTGCAGCAAATTGGCTTGACGCCAGGAGTTCATTCACAAAGAAGGCGTACCCATTCGAATGGCGACACTACAATATTTGCATGGCTGAATTACATCCTCACGCTTTGTTTGCTGGAAGCTTTAATCCTCCAACTTTGGGGCACTACGACTTGATAAAGCGCGGCGTCAAACTATTCGGATCGTTGCGCGTAGTGGTTGCTACAAATGCATCCAAGTCCGGCTTGTTCAGCGTCGATGAGCGCCTTGGATTGTTACGCCATGACTTAGCCGATTTGCCGGTCGTCATCGATAGTTGCTCGGGCTTACTGGTTGATTATGCTAAGCAACATCAAATTGACGTGTTGCTGCGCGGAGTACGCACGGTCACGGACTTCGAGTATGAGTATTCAATGGCCTTGACTAACCGCCAGCTAGATTCAGGAATTGAAACAGTTTTTGTT
>CAXGOF010000060.1:0-9114 GCA_964011335.1 uncultured bacterium | reverse complement strand
GGGAGCCATATCCAACACACGTTCACTCAACGACTCACCTGCAAGAGCACTTTGGCGCTGAGTATAAATCATCTTGCGCTGCTCGTTCATCACTTCGTCATACTCGAGCAAACTCTTACGAATCTCAAAGTGGTAATCTTCAACCTTCTTCTGCGCTTTCTTAATCGCATTCGAAACCATTTTAGATTCGACCGGCTCGCCATCGCCCATACCCGCCTTCGATAAAAAGTTCTTTACCCAATCACGGTAAAAACGGCGCATTAAAGGGTCGTCCAGTGACAAGAAGAAACGGGAGCGGCCAGGGTCACCTTGACGACCAGAGCGACCTCGCAACTGATTATCAATACGACGCGATTCGTGGCGCTCGGTACCAATAACGTATAACCCGCCAGCATTAAGCACAGCTTCACGCTCGCCTTTGAGGCTTGCGTTAATCTTAGCTTCTAATTCCAGGTATTCCTCCCCACCAATCTCGATGTTTGCGGAATCTACATCTGCTTTGAGCATTGCCTCAGCATTGCCGCCAAGCACAATATCAGTACCACGGCCAGCCATGTTGGTCGCAACGGTGACATGTCCTGCGCGACCGGCTTGCGCCACGATCGACGCTTCACGTTGATGCTGCTTAGCATTCAGCACATCATGCTTGATCCCACGACGCGACAGAACGCCAGACAGCAATTCAGAATTTTCGATACTCGTAGTACCCACCAAAACGGGCTGGCCTTTATCTTGAGCTTCTTTGATTTCGTTCGCTATCGCGACCCACTTGTCCTTCATTTCCAAGAACACTACATCGGCGTCGTCAAGACGCGCTATCGGCTTATTGGAAGGAATCGAAACAACATCAAGGTCGTAAATTTTAGCGAATTCTCCAGCCTCAGTCATCGCCGTACCGGTCATCCCAGATAGCTTGTCGAACAGCCTGAAGTAGTTTTGGAAGGTAATTGTTGCAAGGGTTTGGTTTTCAGCGCGTGGACGCAAATTCTCTTTAGACTCAACGGCTTGATGCAAGCCATCGCCCCAACGTCGACCATCCATTAAACGTCCGGTAAACTCATCGACGATAATGACTTGATTGTCTTTAACAACGTAATCAACTTCTGGCTGATAAATGTGCAAAGCTCGCACGCTTTGCTCGATGATGTGCGGCCACTCCATATTGGCAGCATCGGTATAAAAGTCGTCAACGCCCATCTCTTTCTGAGCAAGAACAATGCCTTCTTCGGTTAGAGTCGCCGATTTTTCTTTTTCTTTTACCTCGAAGTGCTCATCAACTTTTAGCTTGCGTGCGACCTTCATGCCAACGCGATACTTCTCAGAGTTTCCGGTCGCAGGACCAGAAATAATCAAAGGTGTACGCGCCTCATCGATAAGAATTGAGTCGACCTCGTCGATAATTGCAAAGCCAAGTTGGCGCTGCACTTGATCTTCGAGACGCTGCTTCATATTGTCCCGCAAGTAGTCAAAACCAAGCTCGTTATTGGTCGCGTAAATGATATCGCCGGCATAAACAGGGTGACGCTCACTTGGTGACATTTCTGATTGAATCGCACCAACTTGCAAACCCAAGAACTCGTAAACCGGAGCCATCCATTGCGAATCGCGCAAAGCCAGGTAATCATTTACTGTAACCACAAACACCTTACTTGAAAGAGCATTCAGATAAGCAGAAAGAGTCGCAACTAGTGTTTTACCCTCTCCAGTTGCCATCTCAGCGATGGAGCCGCCATGCATCGCAATACCACCAACCAACTGTACGTCGTAATGGCGTAGCCCAAGAGTGCGTTGCGCAGCTACGCGAACAAGCGCAAACGCTTGCGGCAAAATGTCATCAAGAGAGCGACCGTCAGCGACCTCTTGCTTCCAAGCGGCAGTTTGCTGGCGAATCTCCTCGTCACTTAGAGCTTCGGCCCACGGCTCATGTGAATTAATCTCATCGATCAACGGTTTCATGCGCTTTACCACGCGAGTGTTCTGAGAACCGAAAACACTGTTCAAGGTGCGGCCAAAACCTTCGCCTAAGCCCTTGAGTGAATCGGTAATTGCTTCGAAATCAACCATTATAATTTTAAGGAGCCGCGGAGTTCGGCTAATGTTAAATCTTCACTCGCCAGGATGCTCCGCAAATCACTGGCAATCTGTGAAACTATTGATGGATTGCGAAATGCGGCCGTGCCAATTTGGACAGCCGTTGCACCAGCAACAATAAACTCGAGGACGTCGTCGGCGCACTCTGCACCACCCGACGCAATAATGGGTATATCAACCGCGGTTACGCATTGCGAGACCAAACGCATTGCAACCGGCTTAGCCGCTGGTCCAGACATTCCGCCCGTGCCGTTTGCTAACGCGGGTCGACGTGCCCGCCAGTCTACCAACATGCCTATCAAAGTATTGCACACAGTAAGCGCGTCAGCACCCGAGTCAGCCGCTGCTCTTGCCAAAGGCTGAATGTCGGTAACATTCGGTGACAACTTAACAAACATTGGCTTGTCACTCAATTTGCGGCATGCTGCTACGACTTTTGCCAGGCCAATGGGATCTGTCGAGTATTGAATACCACCGACTACGTTTGGACATGATAAGTTCAGCTCAATAGCTGAAACGCCGATCATGCTATCGAAGGTGCTAACAACTTGCGCGTAATCATCGACGCAATGACCACCGGCATTAGCGACTACTGGAACGGACAAGCCTTCGAGGCTCGGCGCTACTGTATCTCGCCAGTACTCTAAGCCTTTGTTCTCGAGACCGATCGCATTGACTATGCCACCGATGAATTCTGCCATGCGTGGCGTCGGGTTACCTTGACGTGGATCGGGGGTAACCGTCTTTAATACCAACGCGCCTAGATCACCTGGATTTATAAAATTCAAAGCGGCCGGGCTATGCCCAAAAGTACCCGACGCCGTCATCAGAGGCGAAGCGAACTCAAGCGAGGCTATCTTGGTAGAAAGCATGCAATATTCTACTGTTGCGGAGGCTTAAAGCTATCGCCAAGCGTGGCAACTCCAGTGAGCAATAATACAAAGCCAACGGATATACAAGCGTCGGCAAAATTAAAAATCGGGAATGGGTCAAAAATCCAGACGTTTTCAAGAGCAGCCGTCGGCGAAGCCACCTTAAACATAATAAAATCACGCACTTCGCCATTGCCACTCCATGGCATGACCGTCGATAAATTATCATATAAATTCCCCAATGCCCCAGCCAACAACAGGCCAAGAGTAGACAAGCCAACTTTATTTTGCGGATGCTGCTTATGAATATATAGGATTAGAAACGTAACCGCAATCATTCTAATTATCGTAAGAATATTCGTGAAGCCACCGCCGCCGCCTATGCCCCAAATACCGCCGGCATTAGTAATGCAATAAATACTTAACCATTCACCAAATATTGGCTGAGCTGGCATGAACAAACCAACCTTATCAAAAGCCCACGCTTTCGACCATAAATCAATAATAATCAAAAGAACTACGCCTACATACAGGCAATGCTTAAACTCAAAGCGTGGCAACGACATCCGTTATTAGTCGACGTTGAGCTCGCCTTTTTCGATTTTTTCTTTACAGCCAACGCAAAACTCGGAGTATGGGCGAATTTCAAGACGTCGAGCCGGAATCAACTCTTTACATGCAGTGCAGTTGCCGAAAACATTGTCGCGAATGCGTTCGAGCGCGCGATAACATTCTTCAACGATTTGGTTTTCGTTTTCAATCAAACCAAGCTGTAATTCGCGCGATTGACCTTCTGAGCCAAACTCGTCGCCATCGTCAGGTCCAGCGTCTTCGTCAATTAGCAATACCGCCTCCTCGAGATGCTCGAGCTTCGCGCCTAACTGTTTAAGGTAAGCCACCAGAATTGGGCTAAAATGCTTCTGTTGGGGTTTAGTTAGCTTCTTCATTTCTGTATCCTTAAAGGTACCACAAGAGTACTTTAGAAGCAAATTCTAATAAAATCCCATGCCACGTCAAACACTACCTACCAGCCTTTCAGGAATAATTGCTGACTATTTAGCTGGTTTGGCCGCAGAAGCGGGCTTGGCGCGAAATAGCATCGCCGCCTATAAGAGAGATTTGAATAGATGCGGCCTATTCTTAGCCGAAAGAGGATGTTCTGACTGGAGAGATATCACAACTGAGCTCATTATCGACCTCATTGCTGCTAACCGCCTCGACGGACTCGCTGCCGCCTCTCAAGTAAGATTAATATCTACATTACGTGGATTTCTCAAGTGGCATCGGGCTGAACACGGCTTTTCCGGACGTGATCCGCTGCGCACGATTGGCAAAATACATCTCTGGAAGAAGCTACCCCAGGTACTTAACCCTGAGGAAGCCATGTCTTTGTTGAACGCGCCGCAAACCGAACACTGGATTGGCTTGCGCGATCGGGCCTTACTTGCACTGCTTTACGGCGGTGGCCTTCGGGTTAGCGAAGCAATCGATTTAAAAGTCGGTGACATCAACCTTAATTTAGCAGGCGATAATCGCCCAGGTATCATGCGCGTTTCCGGCAAAGGCCGCAAAGAGCGGTTAGTACCTATCGGTGGCATCGCCGCTCAACGCGTCCATGAATGGATTGAAGAGCGTAGTAAAAAGTTTGTTACTCCGGAGCCGAATTTGCTGCTTAGCAAAAGCGCACGAGCCCTTGATCGACACTTCGCTTACCGTACCGTCAAGAAGTATGCGACTCAGGTGGATTTAACTCAGAGCATCCATCCACATATTTTACGACACTCCTGTGCAACGCATTTATTACTAGGAGGCGGTGATTTGCGTAGCGTGCAAGAATTCTTAGGACATGCCGATTTGCGTACTACCGAGCACTACACTCACGTCGAAGTAGGTGAGCTACAAAGCCTTCACAGAATGCATCATCCGCGCGCTTAGCCACTGCCTAATTCATGACGTAAATAGTTTTGGACATTGTGCGCCAATTCAGCATGAATGCCCTTCAGCGCTATCAAGTCATCGATTTGTGCATTAGCCAGTATCGATAAGTCTCCGCCGCAGTAGTCCAGTAACACCTGACGACGACGCATTCCTATCTGTGGGATTTTTTCTAGGACCAAACGCAATGATTCGCGACGTCGACGATGATGACTAATTGCAAAGCGATGGGCCTCATTACGAATGCGTTCGAAAAAGTGACGTATGTCAGTGCCCCGTGGTAACACTACCGGATGCTCGCGTCCGGTCATGAAGACTCTTTCTTCGGCCTGAATTCCAATTTTTGAACTTCGAGCTTTCGCTAAAGACAACAGCGGCAAATCAACTTGGTCTCGCTCTAAGATTTGCTGGCCACTAGCTAGTTGTTGCGCACCACCATCTAAAATTAATAAATCCGGCAAGCCCTCCGTTGCGCGACGCGCCAAGACTCGCGAAACCACTTCGCGCATTGCCGCGAAATCGTCATTACCCATGCCGCCGGCAATCAAGTAATGGCGATATGAACTTTGCTCAGGTTGCCCATCCACGAAACGCACCTTTGACGCCACGCATTGATTACCTTGCAAATGCGAAACATCTATGCAATCGACTATATGCGGCGCAGGAACCCCAAATAGCGAACAGATGGTTCGTGCCACACTCGAGTAAGACAACGCCCGCTGTGCTCCCTTCAAAGACTGTGCATTCCGCTGAGCCATCTTCACTAGTGCGCGCTTCTGCCCCCGCTGCGGTATGAGCAATTCGAATTTAGAGTTAGTCTTAGAAGCTACGGCGTCTTGAATTTGATTAAGGTCCTTCGTCTTGATATCTATTAAGACTTCAGGCGGTACATCGGCACCATCAGCATACAAAGCAATTAATAATTTCGACATCGCGTTTTGCAAATCATCGAACAAGGGCACGAAGCCCGTAGTAGAATGCAGCCAATCTCCATCACGGTACTGCAAAACAGCATATGCACCACGCACATCTATAGCCACCACATCAAAATCTTTCCCAGAGACTAAGCGTACATTTTGTTTTTGTTGCAAGGATTCTAAGGCCTTAATATTGTCACGACAACGCAAGGCATTCTCATATGCCATTTCCTGTGAATGTCGTGCCATTGCCTGCCGCTCACTCGCAAGCAGCGACGCGACATTACCGTTTAAGATGTCACGCGTATTGCCTAACGCTTGCGAGTATTCTTCGGCATCACACTTTGCGACACAGGGCCCAAGGCACAACTTAATACCAAACTTCAAGCATGGACGGCTACGGTTAGCTAAAGTTGAATCACTGCAATCGCGCAGCTGACATAGCTTCTGAACGAAACGCTTAGCGCGCCTTGCTGTTGAAGCGTTTGGGTATGGGCCGAAGTGCTCTCCACGGCCCTTTTGATTGCGAACCAAGCTAAGGCGCGGCCACTGATGTGATGTGTCTAGCCGAATAAATAAGAACGCCTTGTCGTCTTTCAGTAATACATTCATTGGCGGACAATGCGTTTTGATGAGTTGCGATTCAAGAATGATTGCTTCGACCTCATTATCTGTAATTAGAAATTCAGCAGTCGCGGCTACTTCGAGTAGGTCCTCGAGACGCGAGCGACCGTCTGCCCCATCTCGAGAATACACTTGCACACGTTGCTTGATATTCTTGGCTTTCCCAACATACAGCACCTGTTCGTGACTATCGCGAAACACATATACGCCACTACTTGAAGGAGCCTCCTTCAACTGCTCTACAAACTGCGAACGAAACTCATTCATCGTGAGACAAGCGCTGTGTTTCTAAACGTTGCAACTTATCACGCAACTCAATAGCCAATTCGAATTTCAAATCAGCAGCCGCAGATTGCATTTGTTCTCGTAATTCGTCACCTTGTTGCCGCCAATCAATAGCCTGATAATCCACCTGTTGCGTATCGCTTTCGCGCGACAAAATACCTGACAGGGAATCAACAACCGGTTTTGATATGGTTCGCGGAGTAATGTTATTCGCCACATTAAAAGCATACTGAATGTCGCGCCGGCGCTGCGACTCATCGATGGCCTCTTGCATCGACCTGGTCACTTTATCACCAAACATAATGACCCGACCATCGACATTGCGCGCAGCACGTCCGCAAGTTTGAACTAAAGAAGTTGCTGAACGCAAAAAACCTTCGCGATCAGCATCAAGGATTAGCACCAATGAGACTTCAGGGATGTCTAGGCCTTCTCGCAACAAATTGATGCCCACCAACACGTCAATGACGCCCAATCGCAAATCGCGCAATAATTCTGAGCGCTGCATGGTGTCGATATCTGCATGCATATAGCTGGCCTTCACTCTGTTCTCTTGTAAGAACTCGGTCAAGTCTTCAGACGAACGCTTGGTAAGTGTGGTTACCAACACTCGCTGCTGGAGTTCGACGCATTTCAACACCTCTGCTAAACATTCTTCCACCTGATGCTTGGCACTTCTAACTTCAATGGTGGGCTCAAGTAAGCCAGTAGGACGCACAATTTGCTCAACGTAATCGTCGCCAACCAAGACTCTTTCGCGGTGCGATGGAGTAGCCGAAACGTAAAGTACTCGCGACATCATGCCTTCAAACTCTGGCTCAGCGAGCGGTCGATTGTTCAATGCTGACGGTAAACGAAAGCCATGCTCTATCAGCGATTCTTTACGTGCTGCATCGCCACGCACCATGCTATAGACTTGCGGCAACGTGACGTGCGATTCATCAATGACCGTTAAAAAATCAGACGGGAAGTAATTCAACAATGTGAACGGCGGCTGACCATCGGCGCGCTGCTCAAACAAACTCGAATAGTTCTCTATACCAACACAATAACCAAGCTCTTCAAGGTCTTCTATATCAGATAACACGCGGCGCTCGAGACGGCTGGCCTCGAGATTTTTCCCTAATCTATTCAACTCAGCAACTCGCGCGCTACATTCGGCGCGCATGGATACCAAAGCCTGCGGTATTTTCGCTTCTGGCTGAACGTAATGCCCCACAGGGTAAACGGCAACGTTGTGAGGCGTTTCTAGTATTTCTCCTGTCAGCGAATCGACATACATCAAGTCGGATATTTTGCTGCCCTCAAGCTCAATACGTAGAAAACGTGACTCTTCATGAATGGGCCACACCTCGACAGCATTGCCGCGGACTCGAAAAGTGCCGGCGCCGAAGCCTACCTCGTTACGGCTGTGTTGCGTGCGCACTAATTCGCGCAAAAGTTGCTGGCGCAAGCAATCGCTACCAACGACTAAGCGCAACGCTAGGTTTTGATAAGTTTCAGGGTTCCCTAATCCGTAAATGCATGACACCGACGAAACCACAATGACATCGCGACGTGTGAGCAAGGAAGCCGTTGTTGAATTACGCAACCTTTCAATGCGCTCGTTGATGCGGGCATCCTTCTCTATGTATGTATCTGAGCTTGGAATGTATGCCTCAGGCTGATAGTAATCGTAGTAGGAGACAAAATACTCGACAGCGTTATCAGGAAATAATTCACGCAGCTCTTGATATAGCTGCGAAGCTAAAGTTTTATTATGAGCAAGCACTAATGTCGGCACTTGCAAGTTTTGAATAAGATTGGCAACGGTAAAAGTTTTTCCAGAGCCGGTTACGCCAAGTAAAACTTGGCGAGAATTTTTAGCAGCGAATCGCGAGACCAAAGTTTTAATCGCCGCTGGTTGATCACCAGCGGGTAAAAACGGACTAGCTAAATTGAAGTTATTGGCGGCCACACCTTTTCTCTATAATACTTTATTGCACTTAAGTTGTTTAACGGTACTATTGTACTTTAGCCCGACGACAGCCCTTCGGACGTAATAGGATAATGCAGGACACACACCTGGCGTAGTGTCGTGTAATGAAGAGCGGGCTTAAGGCCGTTCTTAGTCGTTATCTTCTAAGAATTCGATCAGCACGCCTTCTCCTAGAAGGTACTGCACAGCCTCTTCGACTTTATCGTTGTCTCCTTCTAGCTCGAGAGACAATATCGCGATAGTGTCTGTCACGCTCGCACCACGAATATTTGGCACTACTTGAAAGCGCTTAACAAGAGTAAATAACAACGGTTGTTTAATCAACCGTTCTGGGAAAGTACACATTAAGCGACGTTGCATTATTAGTTTTTGGTTTCTTCGACATTCGAAGTGGCCTCAATTATAGCCACTA
>CAXGOF010000059.1:0-9309 GCA_964011335.1 uncultured bacterium | reverse complement strand
CGCTCCAATTACGACCGCCGTCTTTAGAGTTAGAGGCAAACACTGTGTCATCTGAGTTCCAGACAGCAATAGTATTAAGATCGTGTGCGCCAACAACTGTGCCATAGGCACGAGTTGCGCCAGAGTCGACCATTGTGTCGCCGCCGCGTGATTGAGCGCTAAGTGGTGCCGCTAATGCAGCTACCGTAATGAGCAGGGGAGTAATTTTCATTCTATTAGTTAAAGGAGAAAGGGATGGGATGAATTAGGTAATTGCAATGCAACCACAGGACCATATTATGCCGTATCTCTATGATGCATGAGTGAATAACCAGCAAATTTAGTATAATATTCAAATGAACAAAACCACTGTAGGAGCAGGCGCTGTGTCAGCATTCATCGCTGTGGCCCTGGGTGCATTTGGTGCACATTATGTAAAAAGCCTTGTCGGGCAAGAACTTACAGTCGCTTGGGAGACTGCCACTCGCTACCATTTCTACCATGCCCTGGCCATACTCTTCTTAGGGATGGCTCATGAGCAACTCGGTGCAGCGGCCACTCGGCGCATCGTTTCTTGGTTCACCCTTGGCACAGTGCTATTTTCTGGCTCTCTTTACGCTCTAACTTTAACGGGCGCCAAGTTCCTTGGACCAGTTACCCCTGTAGGCGGGATCTGCTTACTAATAGGATGGGCCCTGCTAGCCAAAAGCGCTTTATCAAAATCTAACTAATGGGACTTTTCGGCTCTATTTTCGGCGGCGCTGTTGGCTTCGCACTCGGCGGTCCCCTCGGAGCGATGATGGGCGCGATGATGGGTGGCCGCGTAAGCGACGCGACATCTCGCCCACAGCACGCGGGCGGCTATTCTGCGCAAGAGATGCAAGCGGTTTTTACTGTTGCCCTAGTAAGCCTTGCTGCAAAAGTAGCAAAATCCGACGGCCGAGTTTGCGAAGATGAAATTCGCGCCTTCGACGACTTTTTGAAAAACAACATGCGCTTATCAAAAGCTGAGCGGGTAAACGCCGCTAGAGTGTTTAACCTAGCACGCGACAATGCTAACGACGCAACCGAATTTGCCGCACAACTTAAACAATTGTTCCGTGGCGATCGCAATCGACTACGTGACATCATCACCCTGCTGTTTATGATTGCACTAGCGGATGGCGAGCTGCATCCACAAGAAAAAGCGCTTATTGGCCAAATTGCGCAGGCCATGGGGCTAAACAAGCATGAGGTGGAAAACTGTGAAGCCACATATAGGGCCACTCGAGGAGGCGGGTCTTCTACATCTATAAGTGATGCTTATAAAGTATTAGGCGTCAATCAAAACTCCAGTGACGCTGAAGTTAAAAGTGCGCACCGTAAATTAGTGCGTGAGTATCACCCAGACGTACTAGCGTCTAAAGGATTACCAGAAGATTTCTTAGAGTATGCGCAACAAAAAATGGTTGCCATTAATGACGCCTGGGACGTCATTAAAGAAAAGCGCGGTGCATGATTCGGTTTAAAAATCCGATGCCCGACATTACTACATAAGCGGTTACGTCCAATTCGGATAGAAATAGAGCATACGTTGTATAGGAGAGATTCGCAAAGGATGATTGATCTCCTATCAATCCTGCAAGAAGAAGTGCTACGACAAGTGCGAAATTCTTCATGTCGAAGCTATATCATATACAGCGCAATGCCCGCCTACGACTTAGTCTTTTTTGATTGTGACTCAACGTTGTCTTCCATCGAGGGCATCGATGAATTAGCCAGCCGTGCCGGTGTTGACGTAAGCGAGCTAACCAACGCCGCTATGGACGGCTACCTGCCTATGGAAGACGTTTATCGCAAGCGTCTCGAGATGATTAATCCAACGCCTAAAGATTTTGAATGGTTAAGTAGGCTGTATATTTTGACTGCCATCAAAGACGCGAAATCGGTTATTGCAAAACTGCATGCTTGTAAGGTTGATGTGCATATTATTTCCGGAGGCCTTCTGCCCAGTATTTTAGCCTTTGCGCACCACCTTGGGATTGCTCCAGATAGGGTGCATGCGGTTCCTTACGATTGCGACAATCCCGAACCAAGCTATGCTCACCCTCTAGCCAATAACGGTGGCAAGCCTGCAGTAGCAGAATCGGTAGGTGAAAAGTTGGGCGTACCGCGCGAACGCCGCTTACTCATCGGCGATGGTGTTTCCGATCTTGAGGCTAGCAGCGTTGTTGGCCAGTTCGTTGGCTTCGGCGGAATCATCGAGCGAGATGCCGTAAAATCAGCTGCAACACAATATATTGCGGATTCCCTACTAGAACCCCTACTAGATATAGTTTTACAATGACGGCCAATGAAGCTGTTCATCCCAGGCCCCACCCAAGTTGCTCCTGAAATATTAGCCGAAATGGCAAAGCCCGCCATCGGCCACCGCACCGCTGAGTGTGCGCGCTTATGGCGAGAATCGCGCGATGGTTTACGAGAATTAATGCATACCAAAAGCGAAGTCATGATTCTGACCGCGCCGGCTTCAGCATTTATGGAGGCAGCCATTCGCAACACTGTCAAAACAAAATCACTGCACCTGATCTGTGGTGCTTTTTCGAAAAGATGGTTCGACATCGCCAAGTCGACTGGTGTTGATGCAATATCCGTCGAAAAAAAAACGGGGCAAGGTTTTAGCGCGGATGATTTGCGCAGTGCCCTCAATGAATGCGGCCCTGTTGATGCAGTAACTGTTGTGCATAACGAAACTTCGACGGGAGTCACTAACCCAGTTCAAGACTACGCCGAGGTACTAAAAGATTTCCCGGACACTTTATTGTTAGTCGATACGGTTTCATCAATGTCCGGCATGCCAGTTTATGTTGACAAATGGGGCATCGATATTTGCTTGTTCGGAATACAAAAGTGCATGGCCCTGCCTGCCGGCATCGCCATCGCGTCAGCTTCACCGCGCGCACTTAAGCGCGCAGCGACAATTAAATACCGCGGGTGGTTCTTGGATTTTTTACGCTTAGCAAAGTCGAATGAAAAAGAGCAATCACCGACTACTCCGAGCACGGCGCACCTTTACGCATTAACCGCGCAACTTAAGCGCATCTTCAGTGAAGGCGTTGAGGCGCGTTGGAAACGCCATTATGAGATGGCGGCCTATGTTCGTAACTGGGCGAAAAGTCACGGCTACGAAATGTTCCCAGATCCCGGTTACTGTTCTGATACGGTCTCTTGCATAGCTCGCGGAACGGGTCCTGATTTTACGCCTGTGCTTGATGCACTAAAAGAGGAAGGTATTCTCGTTTCAAATGGCTACGGTCATTTGAAAGGGGAAACGTTCAGGATAGGTCACCTCGGCGAGCATACTCTTGACGACATGCGTCAACTCACTGAACAATTTGACTCGATACTCGAACCCGTCCTTAACTAAATGACAACTGTCTTCATCGCAGACAAAGTCGCCGACGACTGCGTCGCCATGCTGCAACAGTCTGGCTTTAATGTAATCAACAAGCCAGGGCTTGAAGTCCCAGAAAAGTTAGATATCCTCGCTAGCGCCGACGCCCTTATTGTGCGTTCAGCAACGAAAGTAAACGCGGAAGCGTTTGCTGCTGCACCAAACCTAAAAGTTGTCGGGCGTGCAGGGACTGGTGTCGACAACATCGATTTAGAAGCAGCTAACGCAAGCGGTGTTTGGGTAATGAATGCGCCAGGTCAAAACACTTTGGCCGCTGCCGAACATGCCTTCGCTTTGATGATGACCATGTGCCGTAACATCCCCGCTGCTGACTCGCGCATGCGCACGGGCGATTGGAGTAAAGGCGGATTGATGGGTACCGAGCTTGGCGGCAAGACATTAGGCTTAGTAGGGCTCGGGCGGATTGGCCGCGAAGTGGCTAAACGCGCTGCCGCATTCAACATGCGAGTCATCGGATTCGATCCGTTCTTGTCAGCGCAAGATGCTGGCCAATGGGATATTGAGAAATGCGAACTCAGCGATGTGTGGGCACAAGCCGATATCATTAGCTTGCATGCACCGATGACCCCTGAAACTAAGCATGTACTTAATGCAGCAAGTTTTGCACAATGCAAAAACGGTGTGCGCATCGTGAATTGCGCGCGCGGTGGTTTAATCGACGACAACTCATTAGTTGACGCACTTGAGGCAGGCAAGGTCGCGGCTGCAGCGCTCGACGTATTCGAAGCCGAGCCTCTACCTGCAGAGCATGCCTTCTTGACGAATCAAAATGTAATTGTTACGCCGCATCTCGGCGCATCAACATTCGAATCGCAGGTTAAGGTAGCGACGGCAATCGCACGACAGTTTGACGCCTTCTTTAATCACGGCGAGATTCAATTCGCCGTTAATAAGCCTGTTGTGAATGGCGAAATAGCGCCTTCTGTGTAGAGCTATTTCTTTAGTCACTCTGAGTTACAGGTATAGCTGCAAACTTCTGCATCGAGCAATCGCTGCAATAAGGTGTTGCCGAGTGCGGCAGCCGGAGTTGTAAACCCAATTGTTTCTGACTCGCCATCAACCAAGGCAAGGCCAGTGTGAATGAGACACCGAACAGTCACGGCATTGCCAGGGTCGCCGGGCCATGTAAAAGTTAGGCGTAATGGGTTGTCGCGCTCATCTTCAAGGAAAGTATGTTTCACGAATCCGTTGGCAATAGTTTTCGCCGATGGACCTTCCCCTGGCTTCGGGCCTAGCTTACGGAGCACGCTACGCCCGACAGAAGAACTCATCAGCCAACCCATAAGCTCAAAGTAACCCCTGACCAAGTGAGCAACAAGTTTGTTTGGCATCAAAAGATGCTCGTGATAATCGACATTACAATCTAACGAAACGACCCTCTCGTTGATTGGGGCCATCACGAAATCCGTTGCGTATTTATTTAACGCTGCAACTTTAAATACACCCGGGCGCATGGACTTAGGTACAGCAATTTTGTCTTCAGCTAGCTTTAGCCCCGAAGCTAAAGTTCCGCCATTTAGCCCGCCACGCATGGAATAGTAACCGCCAAAAGACTTGATAGTACGCCCCTCGAGCGCAATACGCTTCAAAAATTCTTGCGCTCCGAGCGAGGCCGGCACTGAATCAAAGCCACTTGATGGAATGAGAGTGACTTCATTCGCCAAGGCATCGGTGCCATACTTAGTGGTCATTTCTTCGATCCAATGGGACTCACCAGTCAAGTCTGCGTAATGGCATTTATTTTTGATGCATGCAGCCACCAGTTTTTCCCCAAAGCTTGCAAACGGCCCGGCACACGACAAAACAGCACTGCAGCTTTGGGTTAATTCATCCAGCTGCGATTCACTGAAAGCATCTGCAATCAAAAACTCACAGTTAAACTCCGTAGCGAGGGCTGACAAACGCTTGCTATTGCGCCCGCTTATCGCCCAGCGAAGATCGGGCGGTGCAACATTAGATAGTTCGCGAACGGCAAGACGCCCAGTAAAGCCCGTTGCGCCATGAATTATTAAATCAAATTGCCTATTTTTTCTCACACGCTTAGTTTAACACGTTAGGATAGGTGGCATGAAATTTAACTCCATCACTTTGAGTTTTGTCGCCACTTTAGCACTATCTTCATTGATCTTTGCGCAAGACGACAACCAAGCGAAATACGATAAAAAAATAAAGGCTGGCTGGATTAAAGCAGGCGGTTGGGAATTAGACCACGGCAAAGCAATGGACGCTGCCAAGTCCGAGGGCAAGTACATCTTGGCGTACTTCTCTCGTTCATATGCGCCATGACCGCCTTGCACAAGTCTTGAGAACGGTCTGTTCTCAAGCGACGAATTTTCAGAATGGGGCGAAAGTGTTTCCCTGTGGTATAATATGACAACAAAAATAGAGGGTCACCCCTCTGACGCTTTAGCGCGGCGATATGGGATACGTGGTTTCCCTACACTGATGATTCTTGATGCCTCTGGCAAAAAAGTAGCCACTCCAGCCGGGCGCAGTATTGAGGCATTCGATAACTCGCTGAACAACCTTCGCCAGCTAGATAGCTTGCGCGAGCGTGAATCAAACGGAGAAAAAGGCCTTAGTGCTTCAATCCTGCTAGCCGAATTGCGCCTGGGGTCGATTGGCTTCGAAGAAGGTTCAAAACGTCGTGGTAGCTTAAAGATTGTCAAAACAAGAAAATTCGACAAAGCGCAGTGGGAGTCCGAGCTCGCAGAGATAGATGAGATGCTGTTTAACCTCGAGCTGGCCGACCTATTCCAGAACACTAGTCGTGATGAAGAGAGCCAAGCAGCTCTAGCTGAAAAGTTGTACGCTATGGCAAAGAACGGTAAGTTCGCAAGTGGCGATATGGCCGCTCGCTACTGGAGCGTGGTTATGGATGCCGCCAAGGAGAATAAAGATAAAAAAATCTTTGGGCAAGGTTACGGAATTCTTTACGAAATGTACAAGGACAATCCGCGCGCTAAAGAATATCTAGCCGGCATGAAAACCGAGCTTGATGCTATGAAGTAAGAGTTATTATTTATCTTGCTAACGGGGCACCTTAACACCGTGCCTCGTCATGCAGTCGACTGCCTCGTCATATCCTGCATCAACGTGACGCACAACGCCCATTCCTGGGTCGTTAGTAAGTAATGCTTCAATACGCTTGTCGGTTTCTAGGGTGCCATCGCAACAAATGACCTGGCCAGAGTGTTGCGAGTAACCGATACCCACTCCACCGCCGTGGTGCATGCTCACCCAGCTTGCTCCACTTGCAACGGCGAGCATACCATTAAGTAACGGCCAATCAGCGATGGCGTCTGAGCCATCTTTCATAGCTTCGGTTTCGCGGTTAGGGCTTGCAACCGAACCACAATCTAAGTGGTCGCGGCCAAGCACGATGGGGGCTGATAGTTCGCCATCGCGGACCATTCGATTAAATTCGAGTCCGGCAACGTGACGTTCGCCATAACCCAGCCAACAAATACGGCTTGGTAAGCCTTGGAAGGCAACACGTTCGCGTGCCATCTTTAACCAACGGTGCAAGTGTGCTTTCTCTGGAAACAAGCGCGTCAGCGCAGCATCGGTTTTATAAATATCTTCTGGGTCGCCACTAAGCGCTGCCCAGCGGAACGGCCCTTGCCCTTCGCAGAATAGTGGCCGAATATAAGCCGGAACGAAACCGGGAAAGTCAAACGCATCTTCGACACCTGCTTCTTCTTTAGCAAAAGCCCGTAAGTTGTTGCCATAGTCAAAAGTTTCGGCACCGCGTTTTTGTAGCTCGAGCATTTGCTCAACATGGCGACCCATCGTTCGGAACGACTGCTTTTGATATTCGACAGCATCGCTGACACGCAATGCCTCAGCGTCGGCAAGTGACATGCCGCCTGGCACATAACCACCAAGGGGGTCATGCGCTGAAGTTTGATCCGTTAAAATATCAGGAGTAATCTCGCGATCGATTAATGCTTGCAACAATTCGGTGGCGTTACAGCAAACGCCAATACTTACTGCCTCGCCGTTCGCTTTGGCCTCTAAAGTCCGGACAATAGCTGCATCAATACTCTCAGCGCATTCGTCGAGGTAACGAGTGCGCAGTCTCATATCGATGCGCGCTTGCTCGACGTCCGCAATCAAGCACGTGCCTTCATTCATCGTAACTGCCAAAGGCTGCGCACCACCCATGCCACCAAGGCCGGCGGTAACCGTCAAAGTGCCTTTCAAAGAATCGAGACCGCGCTGCTTTGCAAGTGCCACTAAAGTCTCGTAAGTGCCCTGCAGAATGCCTTGGGTGCCAATGTATATCCATGAGCCTGCGGTCATCTGGCCGTACATCATCAATCCTTTATCTTCAAGATCACGGAATGCCTCCCAGTTGGCCCACTTGCCGACCAAGTTTGAATTTGCGATCAACACCTTTGGAGCGTACGCGTGCGTTTTAAAAACCGCAACGGGCTTACCGCTTTGCACTAACATCGTCTCATCAATGTCTAACTCTTGCAAAGTCTTTACTATGGCCTCAGCTGCTGGCCAGTTGCGGGCAGCTTTACCTGTTCCACCGTAAACCACTAAGTCTTCTGGTCGCTCGGCGACTTCGGCATCGAGGTTATTCAAAAACATGCGCAGCGCGGCTTCCGCATGCCAATCCTTACAATAAAGCTTAGTTCCGGTCGGAGCTTTTTGGGCTCCAGGAGAAATTGTTAGGCGCTGACGAGGTATCATGGTGTAATATTGTAAAACCACCAATATGATTTGGGGTTGAATAGCCATGCTCATTTCGCTGCTCCTCTCAACTTTAGCCGCCCCCCAACAGGACGGCTTGATTCTTGTTGGGCCTAGTTCAAGCACCGACACCTTCTTGTTAGACAATAACGGGATAGAATCTCACACTTGGACTACATCAACATACCAACCTGGCCAAGCTAGTTATCTGACTGAGTCCGGGCATCTTATTCGCACGGTACGTGTTCCGGGATTAGCGGCTTCGACGATTGGCGGCTCTGGCGGCGGAGTCGAGATTTACAATTACGACGACGTACTGATTAGCGATTTCTTTTATGCAACTAACGACCATCTACTGCATCACGATATTGCCGTAATGCCTAACGGCAATATCCTTATGATTGCATGGGAGAAAATTCTTGATGTGGACGTAATTTCCGCTGGACGCGACGCCGGAATAACCGGTCCATTCATGTGGTCTGAGTCTATTCTTGAAGTTGATATGACAACCGGCAGCATCGTTTGGCAATGGCATGCAATCGACCACATGGTGCAAGACCGAGATGCGAGTAAGCCGAACTATGGAGTCATTGCCGATAACCAAACCCGCCTCGATATTAATCAGCCAACCAACCGCCCGGGCAACAATGATTGGCTGCACTTCAATGCTATTGATTACAATGCGCACCTAGATCAAATTGCTATAAGCAGCCGCGTGCTCAGCGAAATTTTCATCATCGATCACAACACAACAACCGCGCAAGCCGCGGGTCCTGACGGAGACTTTTTATATCGCTGGGGTAATCCAGAAAACTACGATCGTGGCACTCCTGCCGATCGCATGCTTCAAAGTCAGCACGACATCCAGTGGGTCGCCGACGACTGCCCAGGTGCTGGCAACTTAATTGTTTTCAATAATGGTCGTCCCGGACCGTCAGCAGCATCAACAATTGATGAGTTCACGCCGCCGCTAGATCCGGCAACTGGCACCTATGCAATCGGTTTAACTGGTGCATATGGGCCAACATCTCTTGCATGGACCTATGACCCAACGCCGCCCTTTTTTGCTAGCCGCACTTCAGGATGCCAGCGCCAGCCGAATGGTAACACCTTGATTTGTAACGGTCCTGCTGGAGAATTGTTCGAAGTCGACCCTGCCGGGAATACCGTCT
>CAXGOF010000058.1:0-9331 GCA_964011335.1 uncultured bacterium | reverse complement strand
AAGAGGCTACCTACTGGAAGCGTAATATTACTAATGGTGAAGTTTTCGTCTCAACAATGGATCAATCGCCGAAGAACCACGCGCGCCTTTCGGAGTTGGTGCAATTCCGTGCCGAGCGTTTAGTCGAGTCGGGTAAAGAAGTAGTCATACTTCTTGATTCCATTACGCGCATGACACGCGCTTTCAACAATACTATTGGTGGCAACAACTCACGCACTATGTCGGGTGGATTAGACTCGAAGGTTTTTCAGCGCCCTAAGCATTTCTTTGGCGCAGCGCGGAATACGGAAAGCGGTAGTTCGTTAACTATTATTGCTACAGCATTAATAGATACGGGGTCCCGCATGGATAAAGTCATTTTCGAAGAGTTTAAGGGCACGGGCAACATGGAATTGACCCTCGACCGGCACTTGGCCGATCGTCGCGTCTTCCCAGCCGTTAGCATTGAATCTACCGCGACGCGTAAAGAAGAAAAATTGCTGTCGGTGGCCACCTTGCGTAAAGTAAATATTTTGCGCCGCGTGCTAAGCCGCTTGCGACCCCGAGAAGCAATGGAAATGCTTGCAGATCGTCTTGGCCGCTATGAGAGTAACAAAGATTTCCTCAGTGCTTTCTCAAGCGACGACATATAATAATAATGCCCGTACAGTCAAAAGTGGTAGTGCAAGTTAAAGACCTGCATAAAAAATATGGTGATGTTCATGCTTTGCGCGGTCTCAGTCTTGACGTTTATGGCGGACAAATTCTGGGTTTTTTAGGACCTAATGGCGCGGGTAAAACAACAGCCATCAAAATATTGAGTGGCTATCTCGCTGCTGATTCCGGAAGTGCATCCATTTGCGGCTTTGACAGCGAAATGCAAGGTCTTGAAGTTAAGCAAGTGTTGGGGTACCTCCCAGAAAACAACCCACTCTATTCAGATATGAGGGTGGTCGATGCACTTAATTTTATTGGCGCAGCTCACAAGCTTGGTGGCGCTAAATTAAAAGACGCCATCGAGCGCGTGGTAGAGCAAACCCAATTACATCAGGTATATTGGCGCCCTCTAGGGCATTGCTCTAAAGGTTTCCGTCAACGCGTAGGTTTGGCGCAAGCCTTGCTTAACGATCCGCAGGTGCTGTTGCTTGACGAACCGACGAATGGCTTAGACCCATTACAGGTGGTTGAGATGCGCAAGTTAATCACTAGCCTCGGAGCGGAAAAAACGGTAATAATCACTTCGCACGTGTTGCCAGAAATTGAAGCGGTTGCCGATCGCGTTGTTGTCATGAACCATGGCTCGAAGGTCATGGACACAGATATCGCGAGTTTAGCGAGCGAACAATTGATTACTGTCGAGCTGCATTGTTCCGTTGATGTATTCCAGTCTATCTGCTCACAGGCAGAGGCTCATATAGAAGAGATCCTTGTCGCGAACGACAGTAATTGCCAGGCGATGATTAAGGCTAATGGCAATGCCTCTGAATTGGTGTCACGGTTGGCTGAGGCAGCAGTGTTCAGGAAGGTGCAGGTCGCAAATTTGAGTCCGCAGGGCCATTCCCTTGAACACGAGTTCCGCAAGATTTGTCAAAACGACGGAGCGCAAGCATGAGATCTTTAGTTGTTGCGCGACGTGAATTTTTCGCGTACTTTGAAAGTCCTATTGGCTATGTGGTGGTGGCTTTGTTTTCTGCACTGGCTGCTGCACTGTTCTTCCTTGTTGGCGATGTTTTCTTTAGCTACAATCAGGCGAGCATGCGCCATTTCTTTTCCAATATGCCGATGCTAGTGGCGATGATTGCGCCGGCAATCGCAATGCGTTCTTGGGCGGAAGAAATACGTTCTGGTACTGTCGAACGGCTTATGACTTTGCCGTTCAGTTTAGGGCAGTTGGTCGTTGGCAAGTTTCTTGGTGTCTGGGCCGTCTTTGCCGTAGCTTTACTTTGCACTCTCTTAGCGCCCATTAGCGTTGCTATGTTGGGTGACCTCGATTGGGGGCCTGTCATCGCAGCGTATGTCGGGACATTGTTTTTGGCCGGAGCTGGCTTGGCTATTTGCTGTTTCTTGTCAGCGCTCACGAGCAACCAAATCGTTGCTTGGATGGTAGGCGCTTGCACGCTGCTGGTGTTCAATCTGTTTCACTTGTTGGCGTCAGCTGTTTTTGTCCCACGTTGGCTCGCCGAAATTTCTTTGAACGTCGACATGTCGCAGCACTTTCATGCTTTAGCGCGTGGTGTTATTGATGTGCCATCACTTGGTTTTTACGCCGCAGTAATGATTATTTCCTTGGTCGCAAATATATTAATTCTTAGTTTGCGGAGGCATGGATAGATGGCCGTGAATAAAATTAAGCGCAGCCTAGGGCTGAAAATGTTGCTTAGTACTGTGTTGATTGTAGTGCTTGTGATGTTGCTTGGAACTTTTTACTTGCGCTTCGATTTGACGGCTTCAAAGCAATATAGTTTGTCGTCAAGTACCAAAGAGTTGATTGCGCGCCTTGACGATCGCTTACAAGTAAAACTTTATTTCAATAAAGATATTCAAGGGCACGAGTACTTGCTGCCTGAACGTTTGCTCCTTCAGGATTTGCTCGGAGAAATAGAGCATCTTGGTGGCGATTTGGTGTCAGTAGAAACAGTCGACCCAACTGCTGACTTAGTCGCAAGTCGCGATGCCGAACATGTAGGAATCACTGCGGTGCCACTTAACGGCCAGGACGTCGGTAGTCTAAGTATCGACCTGCTATACCAGGGTTTAGAAATGCGCTACCAGGACAGCAGCGAAGTGATCCCTTTTGTCCGTGCTGATGAGTTCGAATTCGCTTTTAGCGTTCGTTTGGCGGCGTTAATCGCGGGAGAAAAGCCTGTGGTTGGCCTAATGTCAAATGAGCCTTTACTGCCTCCGCAAATGCCGGGTATCCCACGACAAGTTCCTGACGGGCGTGTGTTTGAACAACTACGTAATGCATTGGGTGAGCGTTATACCGTTCGAGATGTTTCAACGACTCAAGAAGCTGCGATTGATTTGGAAGGTGTGTCCACGCTCATCGTGGCGCGTCCATATCAATTTCCAGAAAATTTTCTGGTGGCAATCAAAGATTTTTTATCTGACGGGAAATCCGTGCTACTGCTTTATGATAGCGAATTTGTCGAATCGAATACTTTGCAGCAAACAGCTGTAAGTACTGGTCTTGAATCATGGCTCGCCGAGCTTGGTGTAAATATAAGTACGCGTTTGGTATATGACAGCAATTCGATTAAAGTTCAATCGGGGTTACAGGAAATTGAAACCCCGAGTGGTATGCAAAGAGTCCCACTGCAAGCACCCTACGGGTTCGGAGTCTTCTCTGAAAACGATTCGCTTAATCGAGAGCATCAAATAACAGCAGCCTTGGGAAGCGTGGCTTTCTTTTGGGCACATGCTATCGACACTAGTGGTATCGGCGACAATCTGTCTGCGATTGACTTGGTCACGTCAAGTGCCCAATCATGGTTGTTGCCCGCTGATTCGGAGCTGGCAATGTCGACGGAGAACATTCGCAATTTGCAAATAAAGGCTTACGCCTCCGGGCAGCCACAGAGTTATGCCTTGGCCAGCTTAATTAGCGGAGATTTCGGCAATAAAAATAAAGCGGGGCGCTTGGTCGTCACCGGTGACAGTGATTTATTCCACAACTTGACTTTGCAGTCTTCGGAAAATCCGAATCGCGAATTCGCGGCTAACTTGATTGATTGGCTCTCCAACGATAGTGATTTAATCACACTTCGCTCCCGTGGACTCCGTCAACGCCCTCTACATGATTTTGCTGCTACCTATGTGAGCACTCACGGAGGATTTACGGACGATGAAGTGGATAACGCGCATCTAAGTAAAGCCGCTTGGATCCATGCTCATCTTGTGCAGCGCATGATTTCTTTGATTAACGTTTTTGCGCCAATGGTGTTTATGCTAATTGCTGGAGCTCTTCATTTCATTTTCCGTAGGCGTAAGGCCAAGCAGGTAAAAAGTAATGTTTAGCAATCAACGTCTGATTGTTTACATTTTGATTGCGCTGGGTGTGTTGCTTGCCCGCGAAAACCCAATGAGCGGTGATGAACATCAACAAACTGCGCAACAAGTTAGGTTGCTGTTTCCGCAATTGAAAGCGCAAATTCCGACGATAGCATCTATTACGGTTAGTGACTCGGACTCTCGCGTAGTTGTCGAGCCCGCTGCAGAACAGTCTCTTT
This sequence comes from uncultured bacterium, assembly GCA_964011335.1. Taxonomy (GTDB): domain Bacteria; phylum Planctomycetota; class UBA1135; order UBA1135; family UBA1135; genus JAPKEZ01. The sequence continues at coordinate 5,123 of CAXGOF010000058.1, read as the reverse complement.
ACTCGGGTGAGCGATGGCTGGTTCAATCGAAGCAGCATCCTGTCGATCGTGCTAAATTGATGTACTTGCTTGACGGCTTAAGTCAGTTGCAAACGGTAGATGTGGTATCGATAAATGCCAGTAAGCACAGCGTATATGGCGTAACTGAAAAGGATGGTACCCGTGTGCAAATCTATGACGGTGACGGCCTGCTACTGGCCGATTGGATAGCCGGATCCATTCGTAGCCAAGACATTGCAGGTGGTGACCATCCCGTGTTTGAGTATTACATGCGACGGGCTGATTCGGATGAAGTATTCTTGTCAGGCGTGGCTGTTCAGCCTAGTGCCGAAGCTCTTGATTGGTGCGACCTTAACTTTTTGCGCGGAGTCCAAGCATTTCAAATAGATGGTGTGAGTCGCTTTGACTATCAGCGCAAACTTAGCTGGAAGATTGAGCGTATCAAGCCTCAGTCGCCGAACGAAGAGGAACCGCGTTGGCAGCTCACTGCGCCGTTGCAGACGATTATCGATAATTTTTCAGGAGACAGCTTGGCTTTCAGTTGCTCGCAATTGCAAGCAACTGATATCGTGGGATTTGTTAGCTCAGTCGCTGCTGACAACGTTAAGTACGGATTCCCTCAAGATCGTTTCGAGGTACTTATTCAAGGTAACACTCTCGAATTCGAGCTTGGAAAACCGGCTCGCGAAGGCCATCGTTATTTGCGAGTGAGTGGTTTGCAACATATCTATACGATATCTGATTTCGAAGTGGGGCAGTTGCGCCAAGACATTGATAGTCTTTACGGCTCTGAATAATTCTAATGGATACCAGCAGCACTTTCTTCAGCTTTTATTTCATGCTCGGCCTTCTGGCTGTGATTGTATTCTTTTTGAGTGCAGCAATGGTTGGCTTCGCACTGTTCTCGCAGGACATCACAGCCCGTTTTAAGCTGATGCGCATTCAGTCCGTGTTATTTACTCTTGAGCTAGCAGTGATGGTTTACGCTTCGCGCGACGTGTCTACAACTTTGGCATCCATGCCAGTTGAACCGACGCTGCTGCAAATAGGCGATGTCAGTCGCGAATCTATGAGCTTTTTACTCTTAGGCCTGTCACTAGTCTTCTCCGGCTTACTTACAGCTTTTGCCTGGATTAAGTGTGGTAGGGCAAATGCCGCGTTCGCTGCCTTGATATGCACTATATTTACTCTCAAGGTGACCTTGGCCTCGTTGACATTGCTTGATGTGCTCGGTCGTGCGGCCAATCCCGCAAGAGAAAATGGTATTGGCGCAGGCGAATTTGGCTCGACTATGCAACAAGCATTTACCGACATTAGTTCAAGCTTTAGTCAATGGCTGCCAATCATGGCGGCACTCCTAGGGCTAAGCGCTTACTTCAGAATTAGAGATCGGGCCAAAAATCGCGCCAACTACTAGTAGGTGGAGTAACTCGACCTTGCTCTTCAACTTGTTTTAAAGTTTGTGGCGATACCTTTACTTTAGTCAAGGTTGACATCGACAGCGCCTTGCCAGCTGCGTCCACAATACTATTGGCATCTAATCCGTGGTAGGCAAAAACTTCAGACGGGCGGCCCGACTTCGAGAATTTGCTTACACCTAAACTGATTTGCTTGGTGCCAATTATTGAACCGGCATTATCAAGTAATCCGAGTTCGCCGTCAGCGATAGATACGATTGGCACCTTGCGTGCGCCTAACAACAAGATATCAGCGGCATCAAGCTTCTCGCCTGCGGTAGCAACTAAGTGAACATCACCATTAACTCCTAGCTTAGTCAGCTGGTCATAATCGTTGTCTTTCGCAAAACGGCCTAGCAACAATTCGGCAGAGGTACACATCAGGACATTAGCGTAAATTCCACGTTCGAGTAGTGCGTCTGCAGCTGCAATGGCTTCGGTTCCCATCACACCCATAGCAATGATTGTCACCACGTTTTCTCCGGGCTGATAATCGGCCGCGCCTTCATGGTTGGCTAGCCAGTATCCACCCGCAAGCACATCAGTGCGCACGGCCTCGTACATGTCACTTTCGGACATGCCTTTATATTGCTGTTGTGCAGCGATACGCGTTTTGAATTCTTTTTGGCGTACACCCATAGTCACCGCGCGCACGACCACGCCTTCGCGGTCAATATTGTCGTTGCTCACATGGCGTTGCATGGCGTCGGCGAGAATCCATTCCATCTCTTTGGCGAAACATGGTTCCCAGGTGAGCATCGATGGCATCTGGATGTCAGATTTCCATGAATGCTGAGCGCCTTCCGGGGACAACGCGATGCCAGATGGAGTGCCAATTAACAAGAACGACGAACGCCAATAAACGTTGTAGTAAAGTTGATCGAGCGCCCGTTTTATGAAGAAATCATAAACCGTCATCATCGGCATCAATGGCGTTCCGAATAGTTTTGATGCCATTCCGAATGAACCTGCTGCCGACATTGCGGCTTGTTCAGAAATCTCAAAACGGATATGGCGCGACGTTGGATCCGTAGTGTCATATAACTCGGGGCGCCCACGCTCTTCCCATTTGAGTTCTGATTCCCAATCACGTACACCACTTTCGCCGTAAACCTTACCATCCATTGAGGGGTTAATGTTAGTGGAAGTTCCTACGTCAGGAGACATGGTAAGCGCTAGCTGTGATGCTGCTTCCCATGCTTTTTCGGAGGCGTTCAATTCTGGTAAGTTTTCTGCTCCGGCGTTCTCGAAATCGATATGCGAGCCGATGCGCGTCATTTTGTTAGCAACTTGTCCCCACATCCATTGGGTGTGGACAATAGGCATCATTGAAATGTTGATGCCAAAATCAGTAGGTAAGGGCGCCGAGAAAATTTCAGAGTAGCCAGCCGCTTTATCTGCCACTAACTGTTCTTCGTTTTCAATGCCGTTGCGCATGAACTCGCCACGTTTTTCAAGCATTGAACGCTCTGGGCCAGTTGCGCTCCAGTTGCCGACGAGGCCGTAGGGTTGCTCGCGGGTTAACCCCTGTCCTTCGAGTAGGGTGTCAATTTCGCCTTCGCTAGGCAATGAACTGTGATTGCCCTGCATTGCGAAGTTGTCCATATTGAAGCCTTTAATTGTGTGCGCGATAATCATCGTTGGCTTGTCACTCACTCGGCATTGCTGATAAGCGTCAAGGATGTCTGCAAGATTATGGCCGCCTAGGTCCTGGTAGATTTCTAACAACTGCTCGTCGCTGAGACCATCTAGCACAGATTTCACCTTTACATCGCGCTCGATAAATTCTAGGCGGATAAGACTAGCGTCCCGTTTCCAGAGCATGGCTTGGAAATCAAAATCGCTAAGCAGATTGTCGAAGATATTCTGTAGCAACTCGCCCCCTTTCGCTACAAATGCAGCACGACGCTTGGCACCATGCTTCAGTTCGATTACATTCCAGCCATTAGCAACCATGGTTGCATTAATACGATCAGCATCGGTGCCGCCAAACGCCTCGTTGTTAATTAACCGCGTTCCGTCTAACGATTGACGATTGTAATCTAAAATCCAGGTGACATTGTTTAAGCGCCGTTCACCAAAATCGGTAATCGCTTCAAATAGAGATCCCTCGCGAAATTCTGAATCGCCGAGTAGGGACCAAAAGTGGATGTCTTTTTTCTCTTGGAGTTTGCGGTCTACAAGGTAGTTGTACATTAACGCAAGATAGCCCGAGTTGACTGGTGGAATGCCTACAGTACCGCTTGGTAAAATACGCCAAGAGTCGGCATCGGATGCTGCATGATAAGACTGAAAAGTAGGCAAGCCATCTGCAGGAAATTGACGTAAACGACTCATTAAGGTTTGCCCATCATTCTCAGTCATCCATCCGCCATCTTGGGCGCGAAAAAGGCCAATTTGATGATGCAAGCTGTGGTCAAGTGGTGCCATATGCGGCTTGCCACACCAGAAATCTTGTGGAGCGCGTGCCACCATGTGCATGGCCGTCGTGAGGTGCAATGACGAAGCGCATGCCGCGGCATGCCCACCTACTTTTGGGTCGGTAGGAGCATGATCTTTGCGATGATTAGCTTCCCAAACCATATGGCAAGTTTGAGCTAGCGCGCGATTTGCGATGCTGTACATTGCGTCAATCTGAGCAGAATCTAGTCCGAACGGGAATTTGTCAACAGTAGTGCTATTTGCCATGGATTTCACCAAATTTTGGTTAGTCCATTATACCAAGACGCATTTGAATTCGTTACAATAGACTATGGAGCTTCCACTAGCCCTCACCTTTGACGACGTCCTTCTTGTACCTCAAGAATCTGATGTTCTCCCTACTGAAGTAGAAACGTTCACTCGTTTTTCGCGCAATGTGCGCTTGAATATCCCTTTGGCCTCTGCGGCCATGGATACGGTCACCGAATCGAGATTGGCAATTGCCTTGGCTCAGGAAGGCGGCATTGGAATTATTCACCGTAACATTAGTATTGAAGAACAGGTTCGCGAGGTTGAAATAGTTAAGCGCAGCGCGCACGGCATAATACGCGACCCTTTGACGATGGCGCCGACCGGCACTGTTGGTGAAGCGCGTGAGGCGATGCAAACCCATAATATCTCGGGTTTGCCGATTGTCGACGAGAACAATACGTGCGTTGGCATTCTTACGCGCCGCGATTTGAAATTTCATGGTGGCGACGAGCAGCAAGCATCAGAAGTGATGACGCGTGATCTGGTTACTGCACCGCCAAATACTTCCCTTACGGATGCCCGTAAAATCCTGTCTTCACAAAAAGTAGAGAAGTTAGTCTTGCTTAATGCCGACAAATCGCTTGCTGGACTTATCACTATGCGTGACATTCGCATGGACAGTGAATATCCAAATGCCTCTAAAGATTCAGAAGGATGCCTTCTGGCAGGTGCAGCAATAGGTACTCTCGATTACGAGCGCGCTGAAGCATTGGTCGCAGCAGGGGTAGATGTCCTTGTTGTGGATACTGCTCACGGCCATTCGACGAACGTCATTAACACGGTGCGTGAATTAAAGAAACGCGTCGATGTGGATGTCGTCGCTGGCAACATTTGCACCATGGAAGCCGCCGAAGCGCTTGTTGCCGCCGGCGCGGATGGTATTAAAGTGGGTATTGGTCCTGGTTCGATTTGTACAACTCGCGTTGTTGCTGG
>CAXGOF010000057.1:0-9599 GCA_964011335.1 uncultured bacterium | reverse complement strand
CTTTTCTTTGTCACGCATAGCTTGTTTAATTTCATCCTTGATTGTTTTTAACATGTATTTACTCCGTCGCAGTTCCGCTAGCAGGCTCTCCGGGCTGTTCTTGAGGGATTGCCGCAAGTGCAATTAACTTGTCGTCGGCCTTGAGATTCACCAAGCGTACGCCCTGAGTAGCGCGCCCTTGGATTGAAATATCGTCAGCCTTAGTGCGAACCAACATGCCTGATGCCGTCGAGAACAACACATCGGAACAGCGTGATGCGTTACGCGCATTCACTACCGGGCCATTACGATCGTTCGCCTTAATACCAACCACGCCTTGAGAGCCACGCTTAGTTAAGCGGAACTCACCAATGCGTGTACGCTTGCCATAACCGTTTTCACAGGCAATAAGCAAGCATTCGTCCTCGTTGCCCGCAACCAGGTCAACGACCTTGTCACCAGCCTTGAGCCTCGCACCTTTAACACCAGCGGCATTGCGCCCCATCGGACGCGCATCAGCTTCATCGAAGCGTACTACTTGCCCGCCAGCAGTAACAATCATCACGTGATCGCCGGCGCTTACCAAACGAGTACCAATCAAGCGATCGTCGTCGTTGAGCTTAGTGGCGATCAAACCGCTATTACGCGGACGCGAGTATGCTGAGAGCTCAGTCTTCTTAACTTTGCCTTGCTCGGTAGCGAACAGCAAGTACTCGCCTTCATCGAAGTTACGCGTTGCGATAACGGAACGAATTTCTTCATCTGGCTGGATTCCTTCGATGAGGTTACGGATTGAACGCCCCTTGGCCGTACGGTCTTGCTCGGGCAGGCGATAAACCTTAAGCCAGAACAGACGCCCACGGTCAGTGAACACCAACAAGTAATCGTGAGTCGAACACACGAACAGATGTGATAACACGTCGCCATCCTTCGACTTGCCACCAGTAATACCACGTCCGCCACGAGCTTGAGCGCTATAAGTATCGGCGACAGTACGCTTGACATAGCCTGAGGAACTGATGGTCACCACCATGGTTTCTTCGGTAATCAAATCTTCGGTTAAGAAGTCTTGTATGCCTTCGCCAATCGAAGTGCGACGCGGCTCAGCGTATTTGCTTTCGATGTCCGTTAAATCCTCACGAATGATGTCAAACACCAATTCGTCTTCGGCAAGCAAGCGCTTTAGCCACGCGATTTCGGCAATCAAATCGTCGATTTCTTTCTGCAACCTAACGACTTCGAGCCCCGTCAAACGACCAAGGCGCATATCGACAATCGCTTGTGACTGAATCGGTGTTAGAGTGAAGGTAGCCTCGAGTGTTTCGCGAGCTTCCCCGGTACTAGCAGAGGCTTTAATAATCTCAACGACTTCATCAATAGCCTGAATCGCAATCATCAAACCTTCGAGGATATGCAAACGCGCCTGAGCTTTATTCAGCAAGAACTGCGTGCGGCGGCGAATAACTTGGAAACGGTGATCGCGGAAAGCCTCAATCAACTCCTTCAAAGTCAGGGTTCGCGGCTGCCCATCGATTAGCGCCGTGTTACGAATCGCATAGGTCGTCTGCAATGGCGTGTACTTGTACAACAAGTTCTCAATGACAATAGGATCACCGTCTTTCTTCAGCTCGATAACCACGCGCATACCGTCACGGTCAGACTCGTCGCGAATATCGAAGATACCCTCGATACGCTCGCTCTTTACTTCGTCAGCAATCTTCTCAATAATAGCTGTTTTCTCGCGCTCGTACGGTATTTCAGTGAATACAATCTTATTACGCCCTTTGCCGTTCTTGGCCCCTTCGTGATGAATGCGGCCACGCAAGGTGATCTTGCCACGACCAGTCTTAAAGGCTTCGGCAATGCCTGAACGCCCACAAATGATTCCGCCTGTTGGGAAATCAGGGCCTGTAATAACCGTCAGTAAATCTTTAACCGTACACTTAGGATTGTCCATCACCAAACGAATGGCGTTGATAACTTCTTGCAAGTTATGCGGGGGCAACGCGGTCGACATACCCACGGCAATGCCTTCTGAGCCGTTCACCAACAAGTTAGGAAACTTGCCTGGCAGCACTGTTGGCTCTGTTCTAGTTTCATCGTAATTGGTCCGCTTGTCAGTGGTGTCCTTGTCAAGGTCAACTAGCATCTCTTCGGCCGGGCCACCCATGCGCGCCTCGGTGTAACGCATCGCAGCTGGAGGGTCGCCATCAATTGAACCAAAGTTGCCTTGGCCGTCAATCAAACAGTGACGCAAACGGAACGGCTGCGCCATACGCACCAACGTTGGATAAATAACTGACTCACCGTGTGGGTGGTAGTTACCAGAAGTATCACCAGCGATTTTCGCGCACTTACGGTACTTAGCGTTGTGGCGCAAATTAAGGTCATTCATCGCCACCAAAATACGGCGCTGAGAAGGCTTAAGGCCATCGCGAACGTCTGGCAAAGCGCGGTCATGAATAACCGACATTGCGTATGTCAAGAACGAATCGCGCATCTCTTTCTCGATTAGCGCGTCGGGCATGTGGGTCAGGTTTGTAGGTAAAGAATCAGCCATATTGCAAAGGGATTAGCCCCTAAAAAGGACGCCGTATTTTGCCATAGCGCACCCCTAAAATAAACGCTTTTAAACTAATTCCAAGTCGATATTTCCGGTTAATCTAGCCGCCCCACGCAGGCTGATTTTACCATTCTCTAACTTACTCAAAAAAAGGCTTCCGCCCCATGTTTTCACTGTTATTTCGCCTTCAAATCCAGCATTCCATGCGTCAGCTGCTAGCGCCACTGCGCCGGTTCCACAGGCCAATGTTTCGCCAACTCCGCGCTCAAAAATTCTCGCCAATATTTCGCCATTTTCGTAAGGAAATTTGGCAAACTCGACATTGACCGATTGCGGAAAGTTCTCGCTGTCAGATTGCAATTTTTCAGCGAAATCTTGTTCGTAACCTGAATAATTTTTTATTATAGCGTGTGGGTTAGAAAAATTAACCGTTATCACTTCGACGCCATCTATAGTTATAGAATCATATTCAAAATCTGAAGATACGTAAGGCAGTTCAAGCTCTATATCGTCATTTACTTTGCTCCAGGATATTTGATGACCAGCCATTTCAAAGACACCCTCATCTAAGTCGCTAGCAACGGCGGCCAAGCGCAAGCCATTAAAGCAAGCGTCACCATCACTGCCGTCGGCGTTGTAGATGCTGAGCTTAACGCCGTCTAAAACCAATAAGCCGTCAATGTCCATATCTCGGCATTGATGAAGGACTAAGCCGGGAGAAAGATCCGAAGCGCCCATTGCGCCCGCATCGATTAAAGCGAAGCGATTCCCGCAACCATCACCAACTAACACCTTCATTATTTTCTATTGTAAGCGTCTAGACCGGCTTGCAAGAAATTGCTGAACTTTACGGGGTCAGGGTCATACCCTGGAAAAGTGATTAAAGTCTCATCGTCACGAGGGTCGATAATCGCATAAAAGGGCTGTGCAATTTGGCTGAAGCGCTCAATCTGCAATTTGGTATTGAACGCGCCATGGGGAGGTTTGTCGACCCATAATTCACCACGAGTAAACTGCTCCAGTAATGGCCTTACATCAGCGTGTGGGAAAATTTCGTATTCCATGCGGCGACAGTTCACGCAAGTCACACCGGTAAAATCGATAAATAGTGGCGTCTCGGAGGCTTTAGCCATAGCAAAAGCCTCGGTGTAGTCTTCAATCCATGACAAGTCTGCAGCACCTATTTTATGCCCGTTCTCGTCAACGTGGTTTAAGCCGTAGTCTTTCGGTGGCAAAAAAGCTAATACGGCACCGGGGTATTGGTGATCGCGATCGCCGGCGCCCTGAAACATGCTTGCCACCAGAATCAAAAGCAAGCCGGCAAACAGACCGCGGCCTGGGGTCGCCTTTGGTTTTTCAAAATCATAGGGCAGCTTGTAGAACCCGAGCATATAGAGCGCCCATGCCAATGTTATTATTCCAGAAATGGACAAAGCAACTGGCCAAGTAAGTATTTGCCAATCCCAGAACAAATCACTGTTTGAAAAGAATTTAACAGCGGCAACCAATTCAATAAAACCAGCGCAAATCTTTACCGTGTTCATCCAGCCACCCGCGTTTGGCATAGACTGAATGCGAGACGGAAATAGCGCCAAGAAGAAGAAAGGCAAAGCAAAACTCAAACCATAAACAAACATGCCACCAATTAGATACGGCAAGCCCATTTGTAAGCCAAGCACAAATATTGCGCCAACGAACCCTACTGTGCAAGTAAATGCCGTAATGCTAAACGCAATCGCCATCAGCATCACCGGAAGATATCCACTCTTCGTAACGCCATCTGCTTGCTTCTTAGAGGCGAAATCAGCGAGAAACTTGGGTGGCTGTATCTCAAAAAAACCAAGCAATGAAATACCCAAGACCAAGAACAGCAAGCCTATTGCTAAATTTACCCATGGATTAGAGCCTATCATGTTTGCCCCACCGGGGCCTAACGCTAGTGCTGCGCCAACACCAATGCCGGCAAATGTAAAAACAATACCGCTCGCATAAGCCGTGGCATTAGCCAGCGGCGTGCCTTTACCTGACTCAGCTCGTTTTGTGAAATACGAAATAGTTACCGGAATCATTGGGAACACGCAAGGCGTCAGCAATGTCGCGAGCCCCGCCGCAATCGCAGCAAAAATAAATTTCCAGAAGTCCGTTGGAAGACCGCTCTCACCAGAAAAATCTCCACCGGGAATAGAGCTCGTAACTCCAACCAGAAGCTCATCAAAAACTTTTGTTTCTTTAGGAAGGCACACGGCGTCATCACATGTCTGCCATCTCAGCGCCAAAAGGAAATCGTTAGGCACTTCATCGCCAAACTTTATTTTTGCGCTGTACTTAAATGCACCCTCCATAAACAAGTACTGCAATTTCATATTGCCAATACGTTCGAGGTGTGGGGTTGGCTCAGTTGCAGACGACAAAGCCTGACTTACTTCAACGCCAGCACCTTCTACTATTAACTGCAACGGCACACCCAACTCTGCGTCTTGCTCAGTATCGTAGATATGCCATCCGTCTTCAACCTCGAAACTGAAGACCAGTTCAACTTCAGAGTTAGGAGCAAACGTGCCATTAGTCTCGGCGCTGACACTCACCTGGCCGTGCAGCAAGTCTTTCAAGCCAGGTTTGACATTTATCTTAGCCAAGACCCGACTTGTCTTAACTGGCAAACACTGCTGATCGTTACATATTTGATAAGTAACCTCGGCTACTAAGGTCTTTTCACCCTCCTCAGCATTAACCCTTACCGGCACCACAAAGGATGGAGACCCAGCCTGCCACAAGTAAACAAGTTCTGTGTCGCCGGCGCTTAGAACGTGGCGCTGGGCTGACTGGGATGACTTTAAGTCGCCTGTTGCCTCGAAGCCGCCCCCCTTAATCGCAATCGATACTGGAATGCCAAATTCAGGGTTTTGCAGCGGGTCATAAATGTGCCAACCATCTTGTATGTCAGCAGTCACAACTAAATCGACTACTCTGCCAACTGCAACAGAATCACTAGCAAAATGCGCAGCGAAAGTGGCTTTTTCGACCTGCGGAAGACCAAACTGCGACGCAAACATGGTCGCTAGGAGTACTAGTGTGCTCATAAAACTATTTTACGACCAAATGTGCTAAAAGATAGCTAAAAGTAGGATGGTAGGCGATAAGGGACTCGAACCCCTGACCCTCTCGGTGTAAACGAGATGCTCTAGCCAACTGAGCTAATCGCCCTACAGGCCGGAGATTCTAGAATAGCCATCACATTTAGGGAAGACCCCCCGCTAACTTTTTCATGAGCAATCAAAATTCACTAGTCATTCGCTACGGCGAACTCGGACTCAAAGGTGGCAACCGCAACACCTTCGAACACGCTTTATGCGACAACCTCAAAGTCGCTCTCAAAGATGTGCCTGGTTTTAAAACTAGCCGCCAGCGTGGACGCATCACCTGTAACGCCGACATAGATCTCGCGCCATTTGCTGAACGTGCGTCTAAAGTGTTTGGCATTACTTCGGTATCTCCAGCAACGACTACTTATCTCGATGTAGATTTAATTGTTGCGCGCACTATCGAATGTGTAAGCGAAGCGCTAATCAATGATTTCTCCGGACGTGATGAAGTATCGTTTCGCATTACAGTAAAACGCGCGAACAAGCAGTTTCCGCTGCGATCGCGTGAGTTAACTCAAAAAATTGCTGAGGCCGTTTTGCCTCTGCATCCGCAATTAAAAGTGGATTTGCAGAACGCCGAACTAAATTTGGGAATCGACATCCGCGAAGAGTTAGCTTCCGTTTTTGCGCGTCGCCATAAAGGCTATGGTGGTTTACCCGTCGGCTCGACGGGGCGCGGCATGTGTTTACTTTCTGGCGGAATCGACTCACCCGTCGCAGCATGGATGTGCATGAAGCGCGGCATGCGCATGGAGTTTATAAGTTTTTATAGCTTCCCTCATGTTGGCCCACAGACGCGTGAAAAAATTATTCGCTTAGCTGAAAAAGTTGGCGAGTATCAACCGCGCACCATTCTCCACATGATTCCATTCGCCCCGTATCAAGAGGCCATCCGCGATAACTGCCCAGCCTCGTACCGTACGGTTTTATATCGTCGCGCTATGCAACGCATTGCAACCATAATGGCTAAAAGAAACCGCTGTAAAGCTCTCATTACGGGCGAATCGCTTGGTCAAGTGGCTAGCCAAACCATGCAAAATATTACGGCAATTGAAGACGCCTCGGGACTTCCAGTACTGCGTCCACTTATCGGCATGGACAAGACCGAAGCAATCGAGTTGGCAAAACGCATAGGAACTTTCGAGCTTTCAACACAGCCGGTGCCCGATTGTTGTACTGTATTCCAACCCGGAAGCCCGGTCATCCATGGCTCTGCTGCCGAGGCTCAACTTGCTGAAGCTGATCTCGACATATCCAACTTAACTTACGCTGCCGTTACAGGCGCCGAAAAACTCGAATTTCCTGAAATATCATGAGCTCAAATAACTTAGTTTACTTTCTCGTAGCAGCCATGCTTAGCTTGACTGCTTGTGGTGGTGGCACAACAACCAAAGCCCCAGAGACTTCCGCTACCGTTGCTGGCACTGGCCCGCAAGTTTCAAACACTGCCCCACCTCCACCCGCACCGCCAGCGCCAGGTGCTAACGAAACGCTTTATGTCGCTCACGTCGTTGACTCGGTGACAGGCTATCCCATCGGTGGCGTGTTTTGTTCTCTTCTAAAAACAATTCCTGAACCTGACTATATGCGCAAGCCAAGGCGCGCTGACGTGGTTCACGAATATAAAACACCTAAGCATGGTCAATATCACGCGGTGGTCGAAGCGGACGGCAAAGATAAGTATTTGTTAATTGCTGGTCATGGTTTCCAGCCATTCATTACCGAAATGGGTCCATCTACACCCGGTGGCAAACACATCAAAACAATCTCTGCGACCATTTTGCCGATGGTGACTTTCGTGGTGCGCTCGCCCAATGGTGATCGCGCTGATGAAGGCGTTTTCACCATGAAGCCTGCTCAAAGCGATGCCAGCATTGGCAAGCGCGGAGGCAGCTCAAACGTTGGTACTACCGAGCGACTTGATCACCTCGGAGAAGTGACTGTCAACCGACCGTATGGAAAGTACTATATGATCGTTAACGACAGCAAGGGTCATTTCAGATACTACGGCATTTTCGACTGGAATGCAGAAGCTGCGAAAACACGGAAGCATAAGATTCAGCTACCGGACGAATCGATGGCCAGGCCTGACTGGTATAAGTAGGGCTCAAGCCCATAAAAAAAACAGCTGCTTGACGCGTCAAGCAGCTGTTTTCTGTTTTAAAGTGGCGAGGAAGACGGGACTCGAACCCGCAACCCCAAGCTCGACAGGCTTGTGCGCTAACCAATTGCGCCACTTCCCCACCTAAGGACGGAAAGTATATATGCGACGTGGCAGGTCGGTCAAGATTTTAGTTATTATTCTTTAGATTTAGCCTCGCCCCAGAGTGCGTCCATCTCTTCAAGAGTTGCGGAGCCTAGGCTGTCCCCGAGTTGCTGTTCAACGTAATTAAAGCGTGATGTGAAGCGCTCGATCGTACCACGTAGCGCCATCTCGGGCTCTATCTTTAACTTGCGCGCCATGTTGGTTAAAGCGAATAACATATCGCCCATCTCATCACTGATGCGCTGCTTGTCACCACCAGCGATAGCCTCTTGCAGCTCAACCCACTCTTCTTCAACCTTAGCCGTTGGACCTTGTAGATCAGGCCAATCAAAACCAGAGTTCGAAGCCTTCTGGCCCACTCGGTAAGCCCTCAACAATGCTGGAAGCGAGGACGGCACCCCAGATAGCGCCGATTTCTCTTCACCCTTATCTACTTTTTCTTGCTTCTTTATTTGCTCCCAGTTTTTTAGCACTTCGCCATCATTAGCGACTTCAGTCTCACCATAAACATGCGGGTGGCGTCTGATTAATTTCTCACAAACATTATCGCACACTTCAACGATAGTAAAACTATCGTCGTCTTGAGCAACGCGCGCCACCATGAAAGCACCCATCAACAAATCGCCTATCTCTTCGCAAGTATTCTCATTATCCTTCTTTGCAACAGCGTCAGCAAACTCGTGGCATTCTTCAATTAAATGCGGGGCAAGAGAAGCAACAGTTTGCTTGCGATCCCATGGACAATGAATCCTTAATGTATCAACCAACTGCACCAACCGGGCAATAGCCTGCAATTGTTCATCAGAAACTTCTCTCTCTATCAAATCTGTCATGCCAATATTGTAACGCCTCCGAATGCAGTTTATTTTTTGCGCATTATGAAGTGCGGGCCTATTGGATAGATATCAAACTCGTCACCCTCAGCGACAAACCCGCAATGTTGGTAGAACTTAAGAGCCGAGGTGCGGGCGTTACACCAAACTCCACCTGATTCCATATTTAGAAAGTAATCGATGAGTCGCTCACCATGACCTTGGCGGCGATGTGCTTCATCTATTGCCATTCCGCGTAACCGCCATTTAGAATCTTGACTTGGCTCGGGCATGAAAGTAGCGCAGCCAATGCCTTCACCATTCTGCATTAATAACAAATGAATCGTATCGGGATGCTCATCGATACCTGGCATGCGTTCGGTACCCACCGGTTGGCCGACACGCAAATTGCGATGACGAATCTCGTAGAGGGCAGCAGCTTCAGCTTGAATAATTTCTAAAGACATAACTCTCGCTGTGCTTGGCTGCGAAGGCGACAGGAGTCACATAATTCGCATGGTGTGCCGTGTTCATCGGGATCATAGCAACTGATCGTTTTATCGACGGGCACATGTAGTTGATGTGCAAGTTTTAAAATCTCTACTTTCGTCAAATTCAGTAATGGCGTGTAAAGGCTTATCGGGCGCCCCTCAACCCCTTCTCGTGTAGCCAAATTCGCTAACTCGCCAAATTTATGAACAAATTCAGGGCGACAATCGGGGTAGCCTGAATAATCTAAGGCATTAACGCCGATACCAATTTGGCAAGCACCAACAGCCTCAGCTAAGCCTAATGCCAGCGACAGGAAGATTGTATTACGCGCTGGCACATACGTG
>CAXGOF010000056.1:0-9624 GCA_964011335.1 uncultured bacterium | reverse complement strand
CAACACGCCAGCATCGTAGTCTCCTCTTTCGACAGCATCAGGGATTTGATCAAACTCGACTAAACCGTAATCGTATTCGCCGATGTACATTTGCGTGGCCAAGTGTGCGGATGTCCACTCGCCAGGTATTGCAATGCGCTTACCTTTGCCCTTTTGCAAATCCTCGATTTTCATTTCTTCACGGGCAACAATGCGTGGACCGTAGCCTTCACCCATTGATGCACCATGGTTAAGCAAGCAGTATTTGTCGGCGACAAAAGCGTAGCCGTGAATAGAAACCGCTGTGATTTCATATTCACCGTGCACTGCACGCTTGTTAAGCGTTTCGATGTCTTCAAGTTTATGCTCGAACTCGAGTTCACCCACATCGAGTTTGTCAGCGGCCAACGCATAATGCATAAAAGCGTCATCCGGGTCCGGGCTATGCCCAAGTTGAAGTAATCTGCGGTCTGTTTCTTCCATGTTGGCGGCAATTCTAACAGCGCCACGATAAAATATAAGCCATTCACAGTAATGAGTGCACATCAAGTAATTATCATCGGCGCCGGAATCGCGGGCGCATCCACCGCTTGGGCATTGCGCCAGGCCGGCGTGAACGATATCTTGATTCTCGAGCAAGGTGCACAAGCGGGCATGCACTCCACTTCTCGTAACGCCGCCATTTTGCGCACCTCCATCAAGCAGCCGGCGCTGCAGCGCATGGCGAGAGAATCTGCCGAATTCTACCGTAGCGCGCCCACCTCATTCGCCGAGCAACCACTCATCGATGCCGTCGGTTTATTTGTCACCGCCGATAAACACAGTAATGCACAAAACGGCATGTCGTCCGCAGCCAATAGTTCTGTAGCTGAAATTCGCGCACACTACCCCGATTTTCTCGATGCTGATGTTGATGTTTGGCATTTCTCCGATGAAGGCACTCTTGATATTCACGGTTTATTGCAGGCCTTTCTAAAAGGGCAAACGGTGCGTACTCATTGCAAAGTGGATGAAATCATTTACAACAATGACAGCGCATGTGGCGTTCGTTGTGGAGATGAAATCATTAACGCGCAACAAATCGTCGTCGCGAATGGCGGATGGGCGAATCACCTTTGCAGCGACACTGGCCTTAACCAGCCATTTAGCCCGCGCCGCAGACACTTGATGGTGAGTAGCCCTATCGAGCACATTGACCAACAGCTACCCGTAGTGTGGTGTACAGGCGATAATGAGTTTTACTTCCGCCCGGAAAGCGGTGGCTTACTAATCTCAGCTTGCGATCACGAATTAGTGAATCCGCGTTACGGCGAAAACATCGACCCTAACATTATCGAGAATATAGCCGCAAAAACCGGCCACTGGCTACCCGGACTCAGCGATACCCAACCCCAGCACCTCTGGTCTGGGTTACGCACTTTCAGTCCTGACCACAACTTTATCGTTGGCCCAGATCCACATAAAGGCAATTTGTTCTGGGCAACTGGCTTAGCCGGACACGGCATGACTACCGCTTACTCAGTCGGCCAAATACTAGGCGCCTGGATGTGTGATAAAAAATGCACACATCCAAGCGCTAATGATTTGCTGCCGCAGCGACTAGTCGATGTCCCACGTTTCGCCGGAATCTAACAGCGATTCGAGAGTACCCTCACCAAAGTTTTCGGTAGCTACCGCAACCTGCTTGTGAATATCCTCTTCGAGGACCGGACGCTCGATAGCTTTAAAAATACCCATCGGTACCGGAATATCCTCGAGCTCGCTTCCTTGGCAAATACGCATCGCATCTGCACTGGTCGCTTCGCTGGCATTCCAGCTAGAAGCTTCAGAGGCTTTACATACTTCGAGGCTATTCCCAGAAAAGCGTACACCTTTATCGAGCTCTTTACCATAAACCATCGGCTGGCCGTCACGCAAATCGACTTGACGGTCGTCCCGGATGGAACGTTCAACGATATGGTCAAACACCTTGTCATTGAAAATAACACAGTTCTGTAAGATCTCAATAAAAGCAAAGCCCTTATGCGCGTGAGCCGCAGCAAATATTTCTTTCATATGCTTGGGCTGAGTGTCGGCAGTGCGCGCTACAAAAGACGCATTGGCGCCGAGCGCAACAGCAATCGGGTTGAATGGCTGGTCAAGCGAACCATATGGCGATGATCCCGTGACCTTACCCGGCGAAGTAGTCGGGGAATACTGCCCTTTTGTTAAACCGTAAATACGGTTATTAAACAACAGAACCTTAATGTTTAAGTTGCGGCGCATCGCGTGAATCAAATGATTGCCACCAATCGACAAAGCATCTCCGTCGCCAGTAATCACCCAGACATCGAGCTCTGGATTAGCAATTTTTACTCCGGAAGCAACAGCTGGAGCACGACCATGAATGGTATGAAAACCATAAGTATTCATGTAGTATGGGAACCGGCTTGAACAACCGATACCTGAAATGACTGCGAAATTCTCTTTCGCAACACCAAGCCCAGCAAACACTTGTTGCACGCTGGCAAGAATGGCATAGTCACCACATCCAGGGCACCAACGTACTTCTTGATCCGAGACAAAGTCCTTTTTCTTATATTCAGTTACTGTTGACATGATTAATTAATCGTTGAAAATGTCTTGAAAGAGGCCAAACAATTCAGCCCCGCCATATGGCTTACCCTGAATCTTTGGCAATGAGATGGTGTCGACCAAGTATTCGGCACGGATAATGCGGTTAAGTTGCCCGCGGTTGAGCTCAGGAATGACGACCTTTTCAAACTTCTTCATAATATCTTGAAGGTCGAGAGGTAGCGGCCACATATTGCGTAAGTGGACCTGCGAAATGCTTTGACCATTGGCATGACAACGCTCAACAGCACCACGAATGGCGCCGTAGGTAGACCCCCACCCAAGCACCAAGACATCGCCGTGATCTTCTCCGAATATTTCAAGCGGCGTGTAACTTTTTGCGACACCATTTACTTTTTGCTCGCGTAGTAAGGTCATACACTCGTGGTTTTCCGCATCGTACGACACGTTGCCGGAATTCTCCTCTTTCTCAAGGCCGCCCACACGATGCTCAAGACCAGGCGTGCCTGGTTTAATCCATGGACGGGCTAAGGTTTCAGGATCGCGCTCGAAGGGTTGGCGTGTGTCCCCCTCTTGAGAAAATTGGTGAGGAATTTTCGGCAAACTAGAAGCATCAGGTACCAAGAACGGTTCGGCACCGTTACCGATATAGCCATCGGACAACAAAATCACTGGAGTCATGTAGGTCACTGCAATACGTACTGCTTCAATCGCGGCCTCAAAACAATCGCCTGGTGAAGAGCAAGACACCACTGGTAATGGCGTTTCGCCGTTACGACCGAAAATAGCTTGGTTCAAGTCAGCCTGTTCGGTCTTGGTTGGCATACCCGTGGACGGCCCCGCACGTTGTACGTCGACCACGATAAGTGGTTGCTCAATCATTACAGAAAGACCAAGTGCCTCGCCTTTCAATGCAAGACCAGGGCCGGAAGTACCGGTTGCGCCAAGCGTCCCAGCCCAGCTCGCACCAATTGCCGAACACACAGCAGCAATTTCATCTTCGGCCTGAAAAGTCATTACACCATAATTTTTATAACCAGCCAAAGCATGCAATACATCGGACGCAGGAGTAATGGGGTAAGAGCCGTAAAACAGCTTTAAGCCGGCCAACTTTACGCCAGCCACTAAGCCCATGGCCAATGCGGCATTGCCGCCCATGTTGCGGTATTTACCTGGAGTGAGTGGAGCGGAGCCTACCTCGTACTTCACTCCGAAAAACTCGGAGTTTTCAGCGATTAATGCACCAGCATGCAACGCTTTGAGGTTAGCGGCAAGGACTTCTGGCTTGTTAGCGAACTTAGCTTCGAGCCATTTCTCAGTCGTCTCAAACGGACGCGCATAAGCATAATAAAGCATGCCCAAAGCCAACAAGTTTTTGCTACGCAGTGCCTGCTTATTCGTCAAGCCACAATCCGCTACAGCATCAAGTGTCGACTGATTCAAGTCAATCGCAATATAGTTATATTTATCTTTAAGAGTCTCGTCGTCGAGAGGATTCGAATCATAATGGGCCTTAGCTAAATCACGCGCGCCGAAGTTGCCGGTGTTAACAATCAAAGTACCACCCTCTTTAAGATCAGCTAAATTAACTTTTAGCGCTGCGGGATTCATTGCAACCAGCACGTCTGGCTGATCACCAGGAGTATGAATATCGTCCGATGAAAAGCGCACTTGAAAACCAGATACTCCAGAAAGCGTACCAATGGGAGCGCGAATTTCGGCTGGGTAGTCAGGAAATGTTGCAATATCGTTACCTAACAACGCAGAAGTATTCGTGAATTGATTACCGGTGAGTTGCATACCATCGCCAGAATCTCCGGCGAAGCGAATTACAACGTCATCAACCTGTTGCAGTGGGATTTCTTGTGTAGATGCCATCTTGCTGTGAATTTTTGTCCGCGGCGTCACGCGAATTACGTGCACAATATTCTAACGCTATCTCTCGCGCAAGAACGAACTCCATGCGCAATATAGCGCCGGTTCCACTTTTTCTATTGAACCCTAAAAGCCGACCATTACAGCGCCGCATCACGCGTGCCACCGAATGTAACCCAAGGCCGCGAACCTTACCTTCATCGCCTTTCGACGACTTAAAAGGTTCTGTCAAATCCGAAAGGTGCCCCTCTGGCAGACCAGGCCCATTATCTACCACTTCGATCCACGGACCATCGGAAGTTTCACCCCAGCGAATCATCAAATGAGGGTCATCTCTGCCATCCATCGCCTCAAAAGCGTTCCACATCAAATTAAGCAGAGCCCGCTGCAAATCAGTGCGATTAGCATTCACCTCTAATGCACCATTACCTTCGATTTCGACCTCAATGGCGAAGGCCACCCGCGCAGAGAATATTTCAGCGGCTTCGCAGACGGCCTCGTTAATCGACAGCGGTACCAGCACTGGAGGGCGCCCATCCGCAAGCGCGAGCATCTCCTCGCACAAAGTGATGGCATGGGATGCTGAAAGTCGAATCGACTCTAGCGAGGTTTCGAGCTGGTGAATCGGTGCTGGCTGCTCGCCGGCAAGGTACAGCAACTGTAAATCGGCGTGACCGATAACGGTACCCAACAAGTTTTTAATATCGTGCGTAGCAAGAGTTGCTTCAGCCGGCTCTGTTGATTGAGAGCTGGAGACATTAGAATCAGAGTTGGGAGGGGTGGTGTTCACGACCTTCAACTCAAATCATTACCGATGGACTTCCGACATTCAAGACGTTTCGCCTCAGAACAAGCAAAAATTGTCTGTGGTGACCTCTATCCCGGGCCAATTTTGATGCCCCGTGGTTTGCTACGCGCTCTCGACCCGATTATTGCCGTCGCTCTGGGGCCGGCCAATAGCCCCACCGCTGAGTTCCACGACTCCTTCGAACAGATGCTGCGCGGACGGCCTGATGGACCGTTGCTCCTGGCATTATGGGCATCGACTACTTCAGGTGAAATACCGCATGCTGATTTACGCAAAATCTTAAAGTACTTCCCAGAACAGCTCCCGGAGCGCCCCATCAACCGCGGTGAGCTATTGGCCTTTCTACATCCACGCGTTTCGATAATAGCGTGCTGCACTTTATCGCTCGCGGAACGCCGCGACGCTGATGCCTTGCCAGCTGCCGAGCGGCTGGGCTTGGGTCTGGTCATCACCAAGTTGTTGATTGATTTACCACAGCACCTCGCAGCAGGTAAACTTTATTTCCCGCAGAGCGCTTTGCAACAAGCCAATCTCAGAGAAGAAGATTTGTTAAATATGGTACGTACACCCAAGATCGATCAGTTCCTGGCGACACAATGCGATTGGGCGTTGGAGCTAATCGAAGAAGGATTACCCGCCTGCGATAAAGTGGGTGCACGATTGCGTCGTGGCTTGCTTGCAGCAGCACTACGTGCACAAATGATTTTGCGCCGCGTGCGTAATCCGCAAAATGATATCTTTAGACGACCGCCACGGTTATCAGCACATGAAAGGTGGCGATGTGCGATGAAAGCATGGCGCCCATAAAAAAACCCCTACCGATTAAGGCAGAGGTTAGGAGAAACATGGAAAAAGGAGACTATTGGTGTTTTATTAGAAATTCTTCTAATTCGGCACTTAGATCCGCCAGGCCGTAATTTTCATCGCACATGGCACGGTGAAAGATAGACTCAATATGGCGAGGTGTTAGCACGTTGATGCCGCGCATGGGTGGGTAGCTCAAAAACATTGAGCGGCTCACTTCGATTTCGTCAGCATCTTGAATGCTGAGATCGGTCCCCGCGAACCTCCAAGGTACAGAGTCGAAAGGCAGACCGCCTATCAACAATTCGTAAAGCATGATGGCCACTGCTTGAGAGTCGCCTTTGCTGCTCCATAACAAAAACGGGTTGTACCATGGAGTGGTAACGATGCGATCCTTGCGAGTCGATTTTGCGACTGGGTCGATGATGTACACCGCGCCGTCATCTGAAATCAATATATTCTCTGGCTTGAGGTCGCCGTGACATTCCCAACCTTTACTTTGCAAAGCCAAAACGATTTTGCATACTTCGCTCATCCAAGTCAACTTAACACCTTCCATACTCCGAATACGCTCGCGCAAAGTTAGGCCGGTGATGTGTTGCATTACCAAAGCCGGGCGACCGTTAATTTCGAAGACCTCTTTAAGTATTGGAGTACCCAAGCCGTCCGCAAGCTGTAATAAGCGCGCTTCTTCGCGCAAGAGTTCATCTACTTCTGCAGCGTCAAGGATTTCAGCTGTCGCTCCATCCTTGGAATCGATGAACATGGCCTCTGCCGGAGTCTCGTCTGGGCTAACAGCACGTGGATCTCGTGTCACGGTGACCTCGCCGAAGCGTGGTAGGTTTTTGCCGCCGCCGCTGTCATCGCCGAGCTTCATTGCCCAGTGGTTGCCCTGTGCGTCGCTGACGAGGAATACTTGTGTGAAAGCGCCACGTCCAAGGAAGGCCTCGACCTGGTAGCTTGCGATTGTTTGTCCGTTTGAGATTCTAAGCATGATGTGAATTGTGTTCTCTGATATATCGGACTTACTCGGATGAAAACTAAAGCGCTTTAGCGGATTTTATATAATATTCGGCTGATGATGGATGCACACACTTTAGATTGTTACCGCAAAGCAGGCGAAATTGCCCGTGATGCTAAGCTATTAGCCGCTTCGATGGTTAAACCTGGCGCCAAGCTGGCCGACCTGATGGCTGCTGCTGAAGACTACATCCTATCTAAGGGGGCCGGAGTTGCTTTCCCGGCGCAAACTAGCCGCAACCATATTGCAGCGCACTATTGCCCTGCGCCGGGCGACCAGACTGTTTATGCCCCTGAAGACGTGGTAAAGGTGGATATTGGCGTAGAAGTCGATGGCTATATCGCTGACAATGCAATGAGTGTCTATTTAGGTGAAAAACCTTTTTATCAAGAAATGGTGCAGGCCTCGATCGATGCCTTGGCGGCGGCGATTGAAGGCGCCGGACCTGGAGTTAAAGTAAATGATCTATCGCGCGAAATTGAAAAGTCAATTGAGGCAAAGGGCTTCAAGCCTGTCTATAACTTAACTGGCCACGGAGTCAATCGTTGGACAGTGCATTGTGCGCCTTCTATTCCAGCATGCCCTGATCGCTGGAACAAAGCGGTGCTCGAACCGGGCATGGTGATTGCGATTGAGCCTTTCGCTACAGATGGCAAGGGTACTGTGCATGAAGAGGGAAAATCTGAAATCTTCATGATGACCAAAGAGCCACGTAAATTCAAGGGCATCGACGAACGGGTATGGAATGTCATTGAAAAGATGAATGGACTACCGTTTGCGCGCCATTACTTTAAGGGCATTGAGAGTGAAGCAATTGAAGCCAGCCTACTAAGGTTACAGCGCACGGGTTGCGTCATGAGCTTCCCGCCGTTGGTTGACCCTAATCCTAGCGTGCGCGTTTCTCAGTGTGAGCATACGATGATTATTAATGAGAGTGGCGTCGAGGTTATCACAAGGTAGCTCTTGCTTGACTGGCTTCACGCTTCCGCCTACAAACGCAGAAGACTCGACCTGAAGAAAATCAGGTCGAGTCTTTATTCGTCTTATCTAACGCGAATAGTTACCGTGAAGCCATAGCCGAATCAATTCGGCGCTCAGCAAAACGATCAGCAGCAGCAGAAGTACTA
The DNA here is from genome assembly GCA_964011335.1 of uncultured bacterium. Lineage (GTDB taxonomy): Bacteria > Planctomycetota > UBA1135 > UBA1135 > UBA1135 > JAPKEZ01. The sequence continues at coordinate 1,436 of CAXGOF010000056.1, read as the reverse complement.
ATGCCCTCTTCATTGGAGATTGCGAAAATCTTGTGCATGTTCGCACGAATACTATTCATGTTCTCTAATGCACGCGCCTCGTTGTATCCGCCTTCGGCCATTTCGTCGTAAACATTAATCAAGCCGGCAGCGTTAACCACATAATCTGGTGCATAACGAATACCCGAATCGCGCAAAACATCTCCATGACGCTCTTCGAGCAGCTGATTATTAGCCGCACCAACAATCGCCTTACACTTAAAGAGAGGGGTAGTATCGTCGTTAATAGATCCACCAAGCGCACATGGCGCATAAACATCACATTCGACGCTACGGATTTCGTTAGGACCTACGACTGTACCGCCGGTTGCAGTGGCTACGCGTTGGGCAGATTCATCAAAGATATCTGCGACGAGAATCTTGCCGCCATCCTTAGCAATAAAATCGGCATAAATAGAGCCCACAGAACCCGCGCCTTCAATAGCAAAAGTTTTACCTTCGCAAGAGTCGCTACCGTAAATGTCTTCAAGGGTCGCCTTCAGCCCTAAGAATGTACCCCAAGCTGTTTTCGGTGACGGGTTTCCAGACTTTCCGGCCAAACCCACAACGTGATTAGAACGAGTAGCCATAATGCCCATGTCCTCGACCTTGGTGTTGACATCTTCCGCGGTAATATAAGAGCCACCGAATGACTCGACGAAATCGCCCATCGCCTCGAAGAATGCCTGAGACTTCATTGACGGATCGCCAATAATCACTGACTTGCCGCCACCTAAATTAAGCCCAGCGCAAGCTGCCTTGTAAGTCATACCTTTTGACAGACGTAATACGTCAGTAAGAGCCTCTTCTTCGCTGCTGTAATTCCAGAGGCGCATGCCACCTAGAGCTGGGCCAAGAACGGTACTGTGCACTGAAATGAAAGCGAGCAAACCTGACTCTACATCGTATGCGCGCTTAACAGACTCGTAGCCTTCTACGGGGATGTCGGTGATTTCGATCACTGTTTTTATCTCTTTTTGATGGGAGGAAAGGGTTCGTGGGGTCGTGTATTCTATCGTTGCGCCCTTTTTTTGACTACCTTGAACGCCTCGCTCGACCCTGTTTTCGTTACCTGCTGTACAACTGGACCTGACGCCCAGCAAGATGGGGTTTATTTTATTCAGGCTACTACTTACGTAAGCGGAGAAGGTCCCAAGCACCTAATAGAGCCGACTTTCTTGTCCCCTTATCGGCACGATGCCATGCCGATTAACTCACCTAAGTTATTGTCTAGCATGGGTTTAACCCCAGATAAGCTATCGCAACTATCATTTTTTGGCGATGTCATCAGCGATTTGCTACAAAAGCTCGAAGCGCGACCTGTTATCGTTGCCACTCCACAACAGCAATTCGCAGAGCTATACGCAGCATACTGCCCAGCAGTGGTCGCCGTATCAGGGATTTGTGCACAAGGTCCT
>CAXGOF010000055.1:0-9631 GCA_964011335.1 uncultured bacterium | reverse complement strand
CCGAGTCGTGAAGAAATAGATAGCGAACGGCCACGAACTGCTTTGTCAATAGCTCCTGCACGAATCTGCATCACCGTCGTGAAAATTAATGCCAGCAGCGTGACGGCCGCCATGATTTCTAGTAGTGTGAAACCACTAGTGATTGATCGTTGTTTAAAAATCACTTTCGGTGTGTATGGATGGTTCGAGAGTGCCTTGCGCAACGCTTGGAATGCCCGTCAGGCCTAAGACCCTAATGGTGACCTCGTAGTCGGTGTTTTGCTGTGCGCCAATATAAATATAAACGTCGCGTGCTGCACCTTGTGAATCGAAAGGTATCGGGTATTGCCCCTCGCGAATACGAACGCCGCGTGGGTCAAGCACGCTACGCATCTCTACTCCATCAGCAATTTTATGCCAGCGCAGAATCATTCTCTCGTCATCATCGGTTACGAGTTGACCTTCGGCATCAAACGGCATGCGAATGCCATACTGCTGCTCGTCAAAGTCGAGAATCACTTCATATTGATGCCCACGCCCAATCGCTTGCAAGCGCGCAAAATCTAATGTGGCAATCAACTCTCGAGCAGCAGACTCATTCCGAGTAGATGGCAGGGTGCTATCAAGTCGCACGATTGCCATGCTCATTACTAGTGAAATAATAATTACAACGGCAGTAATTTCAATTAATGTAAAGCCAGCAGCGCTTATTTGCCGGCACTTCATTATTCGTCGCGCATCGTACGCGAATCAATATCAGCATCCATATCTTCTCCGCCAGGCGAACCATCGTTGCCATAGCAGAGGAAGAAGGGAGAGCCATCAGAATCAATTTCGTAGATGTACTCATTCTTCCATGGGTCGAGCGGAATACGCTTCATAAGGGCCTGACCGTTGTTGTCTTTTTCGGTCATGTCGTCGAGGCTCTCTGGGTACGACGAATTAGCCAAGTAGTAAGTACTAACCGCATCTTCGAACAAAGCTATTTGGTTAATTGCGATTTGACGTTGACTCGAGAATAATGCGCTAAAAATATTTTTACCTACTGTGCCAAGTAGTAAGCCAATAATTAGGACCACCACCATAATTTCGATTAGGGTGAATCCTGCGCGACGTGATTTTTTAAGTATTGTTTTTTTCATGATTAGAAGTTTTGTGTCATCTGTAACACGGGCCAGAGAATGGCCAAAATGATAAAGCCGACCATTACCGCCAATATCAAAATTAATATCGGCTCAATGAGTGAGGTGAATTTTTGTGTAGCAATCTCGACCTCTTCCTGGTAACTGTCTCCGATTTGTTGCATCATCAAGTCGAGTTCACCCGACTGTTCGCCAACGGCGATCATATAACCGAGTAGTGGTGGGAAAACGCCTGATGCTTTAATGGGCCCGGCGATATCGGCGCCCTCGAGAATTTTCTCGCGCACGTCAGTGATAGTGTTTTCCATCAAGCGGTTACCGAGAACCGTGCGGTTCACTTCTAGGCAGCGTACGACAGGTACGCCCGATGTCAGGAGAGTAGCAAAGGTTTGTGAAAACCGAGCAATGGCTTGTTTACGAATCAAGTCGCCGACAACAGGTATTCGCAATAGTGTCGTGTCAATCTTTAACCGCCCCTTGTCAGAGGAGTACACCATGTTGAATCCTAGTAGGCATAGAATGAATATCAAAAGTAGCAACCACCAGTAACCAATCAAGAAGTCGGAGGCCCCTTGCAGTATTTGGGTAGGCAAGGGCAGCTCTGTCCCTTGGTTTGCCAGCATCACCGTAATCTTTGGCACTACAAAGCCAATCAGCAGGGCAACGACCAATAAGCCAACAGCCAACATCACCATTGGGTAGGTCATTGCCGCAGAAACTTTGTTGCGAACCCGTGCTTGCTCTTGCATGAAGTTGGACATTTTCATTAGCACTTCATCGAGGTGACCCGACGCTTCGCCGGCGCGAACCATGGATACATTAAGCTCGTCAAAATAATCAGGATGAGCTGCCATGGCATCGGCAAGTGGTGATCCTTGTGAAATTCGCTCGCGAATGTCACGGAACAAAATCGACAAGCGCTTGTTCTCTGTTTGTTCAATAATGGCGCGCAGCGCTTCAGTGATAGGGATGCCCGCTTTAGTTAGAGTCGCGAGTTGCCTGGTAAAGGTAGCAACATCTTCAGTCTTGGCGTTAGAGCGCGGTGCCCCTGCTCCACGCCCGCGCGCGGCGTCTAGACGTTTTTGCAATCTAGACTGCTTTGCCAGTTTGCCCTTTTTCTCGCTGCTAAGCTTTACCTTTTTACCACCTCTTGTTTCGACCACATGGGTCACTAAATTTCCGTTGCGCTTGCACTTGGTACGAGCATCACGCTCGGAGTCGGCGTCGATGATACCGCTTGCCTTCTTTCCTTTGGCATCAAAACCCTTCCACTCGTAAATCGGCATTACATCAGATCGAGTTGGGTAACTCTTAATACTTCGTCTGGAGAAGTGATGCCGCCAATCACTTTGAGGTTGCCATCGGAGCGCAAGGTTCGCATGCCACCTTCAACGGCAGCGCGCTTGAGCACTGTTGCGGAAACGTTATCCATGACCAACTCGCGTAGGGTGTCCGTCATTGGCATCAACTCATAAAGCGCCGTCCGTCCGGAAAAGCCAGAGTGAAAGCATTCTGTGCATCCGTTGGCGACAGCCATTTTGCCATCCTTTAGTTGACTCGCGTTAATGCCAATCGCACGTAATTGAGCGAGTTGATGTTCATCCGGTATAACCCATTCATGACAAGAATCGCACAAGCAGCGCACCAGGCGTTGAGCGATAACAAGTACCAATGACGAAGAGACTAAGTAAGGCTCAAGGCCTAGGTCGATGAGTCTCGTAACTGTGCTTGGCGCGTCGTTCGTGTGAACAGTCGAGAACACAAGGTGTCCGGTAATCGCCGCTCTAATAGCGATTTCAGCAGTCTCAACGTCGCGGATTTCGCCGACCATCATGACATCAGGGTCTTGACGCAAGAAGGAGCGTAAGCCAGCGCTAAAAGTTAAGCCTTTTTTCGCATTGACCTGAACTTGAGAAATGCCATCTAGCTGATACTCGACTGGGTCTTCAATAGTTAAGATGTTCTTGTCGCCGGTGCTAATCGCAGTCAGGGAGCCATATAAAGTTGTGGTTTTGCCCGAACCCGTGGGGCCGGTTACTAGGATAATTCCGTGTGGGAAATTTACGTAATGGTTAAGCGTGGCAAGGTTTTGCTCGTCGAGGCCGATGCTGTCTAGCTCGTAGACTCGCGCCGACTTGTCGAGCAAGCGCATTACGCAGCGTTCGCCTTCCGCCGTAGGCACGACTGAAATACGTACGTCAACTTCGCCATCACCAATACGCACTGAAGCGCGACCATCTTGCGGCATGCGGCGCTCTGCGATATCAAGTTGTCCCATAACTTTAATACGCGAAGTAATAGCATCTTGCGCATTTTTCGGGATGGATTCCATGTCGTATAAGATGCCGTCGATACGAAAACGAACCTGCATCCGGTCGGTGTACGGCTGGAAGTGAACATCAGAGGCGCGCAACTTAAGCGCCTGAAAAATAAGCGAATTAACAAGTTTGATAATTGGCGCTTTGTTCGCGACATCGAGCAAGTCTTCGCCTTCGTCGAGGTCTGCCACAAGGCCCATGATGTCGTCTTCAGCTAAATCTTCGAGAGCATCGTCGACACCATCAGAGCGATTACGGAAAGCGCGGTTAATCAACTCGGTCACTTCCGGGCGCGGGGCTAATACAAAACGCACCGCAGCTGGAATCATTGCGGCTAAGTCGTCTTGAGGATGGAAGTCAAGAGGGTGCGCGCAGGCGACAACAATAGCACCATCATCGTCTTTGCGGATTGCGATAACATCGTGAGCGCGGGCAAAGGCAAGTGGCACAGTGTCTACAAAGAGAGCAGGAACCTTAGTGCCCACTAGTTTAGGCACCAACTCAATGTTTAAGTGTTCGCTGAATGCAGAGAGCACTTTTAAATCATCTACTCCGCGCGTAATTAAAATACGATCGAGACTCTTCCCCGAGCTGATAGCCTGTTCCGTTATTTTGTGGACGTCGTTGTCGTCTAGGCCAGTATGCTTTACAACAAGCTGGTGTAGTGTAGGGCGAGCGGTCGATATTTCGGGATCAGCCACAGTGCTTTATTCGGATTCGGGGGAAGCGTTGTCAGTCACGCCGCCTGATGTCGAGTAAATGGGTTGGGCGAATGATGACAAGTTAAGATGAGCAGTATCGGGCTCGCCATCTTCATCTTCGTCTTGCGGAAGAATGATATCGGCAGGATATTCGAGATCGAATTCAGGGTCGATCATGCGAAGGCGCCCGAGTCCGATAGTATCCGCCGCCCGCGCTTTACCTTTTTCGGAGATGTCTTGCAGTTCTTCAAAGTCTTCAAGGATTCTCGGAGTACAGAAGAAGAATAGGGTCGTCTTAATTTCTGTTTTCGAGTTCGAACCAAACATCCAGCCAATCAGCGGAATATCTGACAGGTACGGTATACCTTGGTCATTTTCTGTTGAGTCGTTACGGATAATACCGCCCAACCACAAAGTAGCGCCATCTGGGAGAGTCACGACAGTATCAATCTTGCGTGTAACGGTTGGTGGCGGCAGGTTGCCGACCGACTCGCCGCGGAACGCGCTGACTTCGAGACTGATGCCCAGTCGTAAATACTTTTCTGCGGAGATTGAAGGCGAGATGCGCAAGGTGATGCCCGCTTCGGCATACGCTACATCAGCAGAAACAGCGCCCTGAACAGCATTTGATGTCTGGTATGGAATCTCGTCTGAGGATTCGATTGTGGCGCTTTGATTGTTTGCAACTAGCACCGATGGTACTGACAAGATATTCGAATCGTTACGAGCTTGCGCAGCCTGCAAGATGAAAGGAATCCCTAAATCTTCGCCGTCGAAAATGCCGAAAGTAAGGCCCGCGGCAGTCGGTGACGGCAAACGTGCCTCGCCAATCGTATCGCCAGCAGAGATGCCAACCGAAGTAAAGGCAAAACCTTTTTGCGTATCGCCAGTAGGCGTTTCAACCTTAGCGTACTCAATGCCAATCTCTTTTGAAAAATCGGAGCTCACTTCAATAAGGGCCGTCTCGATAAGCACCTGTGGTTGACGGCGATCCAAAGTGTCGAGCAAGGCTTTCAGCTCTAGCCACTTACTCTTGGTCGCCATAATCAATAGCGAGTTGGTCGCCTGGTGTGCCTCAACAACAACGCCTTGGCGTTGCGGCGCGTTACTAGTATTGCTCCGTGCCTGCTCTTCCTCTTGCTCAGCAGCATCAACGAATTGCTCTAGGGCTTCATTTAGGTCCTCAACAGCCAAGTACTGCAAGCTGTACAAATGGTAATTAGACTGCGGGTCTTCAACGGTGGTGTCGAGTTGCGCAATCAAATCAAGAATGCTCGGCATCAAGTCAGGGTCGGCCGTAATCAACAGCGAGTTGTCTTGTGAGTAGGCCGTAACAGTAGTTTCAATGCCACTCGTGGACGTAGCCCCGGCACCACGACTAGAGCTGCGTGCGCGCGTGTTGTTGCCGCTAACATTTTGTGGCACCGCCTGTAGGCTATTCACTAATTCAGAAAGAATTTCTGCAAGTTCTTCGGCGGACGCTTCAAACAAACGCACCTTTCTGAATTCAGGCTGCACAATATCTGGCTTCGAGTCAAGAACTGTAATCATGCGCGCAGCAGCAGCAACAAAAGGACCATAGCCTTGTATTAAAATGGCCTGCTCGCCACCTAGCGCCATGAAAGCACTGTTGTCACCTGATCCGGCGCCTAAAGTGGTGCGTAATGAAGTTCCTAGCTCTTGGGCATCTGCGTACTTAAGCTCGACGACAGTGTAGATATACGTACCAGGCTTGTCAGCGAAACCTGGAATGTCTTCTTCGTTAACAAACGGAGCGTTAGCTTTTATTGTCGTGTTGTTGCCGCCGATGTTCTCAACGATTACCACCACGGCCAAATCACCCGAACCTTGCTGTACACAGACGAAGCCATTTATCTTCATCATGATTTGGAAGAACGAATAAAAGTCGTCTTTATGAATGCGCTTAGTGCCATAAAGCAACAGTTTCTTGTTATCAAGCTTTTGGCGCACGTTTGCGGATGCCGACTCATCAAGCGTAAAGTTAAGCCCAGTGTTGATTTGGCATATCTTTACAAACTGGCGCAGGGTAAGCCCACCTTCGTCGACTTCGCTGAGGTCGAGTGTGTAGTAATCTCCTTCGTCTTGGATGACTCCCAGTGGGACAGCTATGTCGTCTTGAGGGTTTTGCGCTGCTGCAGCTGGCAACAGAAAGGTGAATGAAAGAAGTATTGTTGGGAGCATATGCCCTATTCGTGTGGAGTGAGCCCGGAGGCAAGATACATTAGTGTAAACTCTTAGCTACTAGTAACAAAGGCTCAACCATGAAGTTTTTTGACGAAATCAGCTTTGCGATTCTTCCCAAATATTTTGGCCGTAAGTATAGCCTCTATCAGCGTTTTGGAGTATCCTAGAACCTCAATGCGAGTCGCCACTTACCTCAAGCCCGAAGCTATTATGCTGCGACCTGCTGCCGCAGATAAATGGCAGTTGATTGAAGCGCTGTGCCGTCAGCTTTGTGAGGCAAATAGTTGTAGTGTAGCCATGACCAACCAGGCAGTAAAAACCGTGCTACAACGCGAGAAATCGGCTTCTACGGGTATGGAGGGTGGTGTAGCGGTACCTCACTCGGCAGTGGATGGTTTGCCAGGGCTAATGGTTGGCATGGCAGTGATGCCAGACGGACTTGAATTTGATGCTATCGATGGTTCAGTAACCACGGTAATCGTGATGATCTTGGTGCCTAAAAGCCAAAAGCTTGGTCACTTACGCTTGTTGGCCGAAGTCGCGCGCCGTGTCTCAGATCTGGGATTTCAGCAGCACATGTTCGCTGCATCGTCTACGGGGCAGATAGTCGATCTATGGCTCTAATGCTGCGGCCAGCTGCTTAGCTCAGACACCCAAAGTTGCGCTGCTTCCTGTAAGTGCTGGCGTGTGTTGCGGTATTGCTCGATATCACCACCCATGGGGTCGCTAATATCCTGACCAGATAAGTCAAATAACGCCGCTGGAGATTTCAGTGGTAGGGCCGCCAGGTGACTTGCGCTCATTACTAGAATAAGATCCCATGGCTTGTCAAGCGCTGTTTCTAGAGACTGGGTATGATGAGTAGAGAGATCAAGGCCGATTTCGTCTCCGACTCGCTTTGAATTCTCGCTGATGCCCTGTTTTTCGAGAGCAAAGGTTCCGGCAGATTCGATGACAAAGCCGAAGTCGGATAATTTTTCGGGCGAGACCTTCCAGGAGGAGGCGATTTCCGCCTTAAGGATTTCTGCAGCTAGGGGTGATCGGCAAGTATTGCCGGTACAGAGCATCAACACCGACAATCCGATGTCTTTGGACCTAGCAGGGTCGCCACGCAAGACATTGGGCGTTGGGAAAACGTCGACCACGCTTGATGCTTCACTATCGAGGCTGGAGTCAAGTAGCTGCATCGCATAAGGTATTTTCTTTTGCTCGAGCCATTCGATTAGCTTTTCACCCGCCATGGGCGGTTGAGCGCTGTCGTTAACACTTGTCGCCAAGAGTGGCATCTCATATTCTTTAGCGACGTTTTGGAAGTCGATGTTTTGTGGCCAACGCAGGCCCACTTTCTGGAATGGCCAATCGATTGTTGATGAAATAGTAAGCATGGATGTGGGCAGCAAAACGGTGCACTGCTGTTGCAGTGCTTCCAGTAACCAAGGGTGGATGCCAGCAGGTAAGTTAGGACTCAGCTTCTGCAGCATCGGCAGACTTCCCAGATGCCAGCTATAGGCTTTCGTGCTAGCAGAGCCCTTCAAAGCAGACAATTTAGCGGCTCCGCCAGCTATATCAGCAGCCACGACCAAACCTGCGACAGTATCTGTTGGCAGGGCGATGACGTCGCCATTGGCTAACAATGCTGTTGCCGCTTGGATGCCATCTGGCGTAAAAAGGTCGAATGCTAAATTAGACAATGCTAAGAATTTGGGGCGTCGTTATTCTATATGGGCGCGATGCGCTTAACTCATGACCAACGACAAAAGTTCAAAAGCTCCTGCTGTCGACCCGCAAACCTTAGCCCGTTTGGCCGGTGGCTTAGCGCATGAGTTGAAAAACCCGCTTAGTACGATTGGGCTGCATTTAACATTGCTGCAAGAAGATTGGCAGAACGAAGATTCTGCCAAGGCGCGTCGCACTCTGCGTACCGTAGATGTGCTGCGCAATGAGGTTGAACGCCTCAATAGTATCCTTGAAGATTTTTTGCGTTTCGCAAGTACTGATTCGCTAGAGTTTAAGCCCGCTTCCATTAACGCTTTGATTGAAAAAGTCGTCGCGTTTTCCGTGCCTGAGGCCCAGCGCGTTCAGGTACAAATGCATAGCTACCTCGACTTGAATTTGCCGAACATATGGATAGATACGAGTCGCGTGCAACAAGTATTGTTGAATTTAATCATCAATGCTCGGCAAGCCATTGAATCTACCGGCTCTGCTGGTAATATCAGCTTGATAAGTCGCAAAGATGGCGCGTTTTTAGTCGTCGATATTGTTGACGACGGTCCTGGAATGGCGCCGGACACCCTCGAGCATTGCTTTGATGTTTATTATTCGACAAAGGCTAAAGGCTCGGGCTTAGGATTAGCTACTGTGCGCCGAATAGTCGATGCACATGGTGGTGAAATGTCCATTGAATCTTCATCCGGATCAGGCAGCAAAGTGCATTTGCGTTTCCCACTCACTACGGCAACCGATGATTAAAGACCGTATTCTGGTAGTAGATGATGACTTGGCGCATGCCGAGGTCATCCAAACTGTTCTACAGCGCAGTGGTTATACCGTCGAAATCGCCGACCACTTTCAGGCTGCTGTTGATCGCGTACGTGCTCGCGATTTCGCTATCGTGATAACTGATTTAATGTTGGGCGATGGCTCAGGCTTAGATTTGTTACGTGACATTAATCAACGTACTCCCGAAGTGGGGGTGTTCGTGATGACGGGCTACGCCTCTGCTGAGACAGCGGTTACTGCAATGGAAGAGGGTGCAGTTTCTTATATTATTAAGCCCATCGATGCGCGCGAATTGCGTGCTCGCGTTGAACGTCAACTGGCTGCGCAACATTTGTTGACGGATAATGACGAGTTACACCAAGCTCTAGATCAGCGTTTTGGTCTCGAGGGCATGATTGGGAACTCGCCTGGAATGAAGCAGCTGTTTTCACGTATTAAGCAAGCGGCGCCATCATCAGCAGCAGTGTTGATATCCGGCGAATCGGGTACAGGTAAAGAGTTGGTTGCACATTCTCTGCATCAATTATCTAATCGCTCACGCCGTAAATTTGTTGCGGTTAATTGTGCTGCTTTAAGCCAGTCGCTAATTGAAAGTGAGCTGTTTGGATATGTGAAGGGTGCATTTACCGGCGCGCAAGATTCTAAGGTAGGTAAGTTTGAGTACGCTGACGGCGGTACTTTGTTTCTGGACGAAATCGGTGAAATGTCGCTTGAGACACAAGCTAAATTGTTGCGCGTTCTTGAAAGTAAAGAGGTGATGCCTGTAGGTGGGAATCAGGCACGT
>CAXGOF010000054.1:0-9679 GCA_964011335.1 uncultured bacterium | reverse complement strand
CTAGGGACTCCGCCGCAAGTGGCGAGTGCAGTTTGGTTTTTAGCTAGCCCTAACGCATCGTGGATGACCGGAACCGTCATCGCTGTTGATGGCGGCTACAGCTGCCACTAGTTAAGGTATCGCTAACTCAACCGCGTTTGTCCCTACGACGAGGCGGCTTGGGTGCAGGACATCCGTGACCACTGCCTGCAAAAATAAGCTAGTGCCACTGAGGCTGGGGTCGTTAGGGATATTAAACGTAATGTCAGCGCGGCCATTAGCGCCTAGCCTAGTCGAGCCGGCATAAAGCGGAACTCCCCCCAAGCGACGAACCGTATGGCCAACTGGGTCTGGGTTATAAATGAGCGACGAAGAAGATAAGAGTTCGACGCGGCCATTACGAGGACCTGCTGCCTTGATAGTAACCTGCCCGCCAACTGTAGGATTGCCATTAAAAGAAATTCCCGTTTCAATAATATCGTGCTGATCGCGCGTTTGCAGGTTGACGTAGGTTTGCACTAGCCCAGACGGCCAATGCACTTCAGTGATGTTTGTATGTGTCGCGGTTTTGCCTAAGCCAAAATGCAGAATAGGGCTATCCGTATTGCAAAACCCTTTGCCGGCTGCTGGGTAGCGCCAAATATCGCGGCCATTGTTTGTTTCGACTCGCACCCGAGCCCCAATGGCATCACGATTTGTCAAAACGCCTTCTAGAGATATTTTTATCCAGTTAGAGGCATTCCCTTGCGAAAGGTAGAGCGCGTTATACCCCCAGCTGCCTTGAATTTGTGATGGGCCGCCATTGTTGTTGTAGATATCGACATCGCCGTCGTTATCAACATCGCCTAGCGCGTAACCATGTGAGCGCGACTCTCCTACCGCATCTAAGCCCAAATACTCTGCGGCGTTGCGCGATGACATTGAGTCATGGTAGCGCACTGGAAGCATGACCTTAACTAAATCTTTGCTCGCCCAATATGGGTGACCTGTCCCGATAAGAATGTCGGGGAAGCCATCGGCGTTAATATCCCCCGTGTTGTGCCCCATATCGCCCTGAGAAGACATTTGCGCAAAAGCTGAAATGTCACGAAAGGTCCCGTCTTTGTTATTAATGAAAAAACCGCTCGTACGGGCACCGGTAAATTCATACTTAGGGATAAACAAGTCAGCAAACCCATCGTTATTAAAGTCTTCGAAAGTCGCGCCAAAGGATCGATATGGATTCCCCACACCAGCAGCAAGCGCCTGGTCGCTAAAAGTTCCATCGCCATTATTGTGATACAGAATATTGGCTTGGTCCATATTGCCCACAATCACATCCATGTAACCATCGTTATCGTAATCGGCGACTCCACAGTTTCGAAAATCGCCTTGGTGTATGATGCCAGCCGCAGCCGCAGTGTTGGTGAACTGCATGTTGCCGTCGTTTCGATAAAGTTCGCAAGGTGGGCGTACTGTGCCGGTATAGCCAATAGCCGCTGACAGGAAAATATCCAAATCGCCATCATTATCGTAATCAAAAGCGCTACCGCCAAAATTTGAAACGACTAAACTGCATGTTCCGGAGCTTGCAGAAATATCGACGAACTTGCCGCTAGTGTTAAGATCGTTACGCAGCATGACATTTACTTCGGCGCCAGAGAAACCTCCATTGGAAAAATAAATGTCTTTGTCCCCGTCATTATCAAAATCGGCAGCGATTACGCCCCAACTTTCGTCTATATGTGGCGGAATCGACCACGCATCATTCATGAGGGTGAAAGTCTGGTCAGCCTCTTGGCGATAAAATTTATCTTTCATGCCAGCTGTTGTGACAATTAGATCTAGCCTGCCGTCATTGTCAAGGTCAACCATCGCGGTGCCACGGCCATAACCTGGAGACTCAGCGCCTCTCGCCATGGCTTCATTCTCAAAAAACATTGCCTCAGAATGATCATAGATTAATATCTGCCCGGAAACGAATGAGGCGCTTGCAAAACATGCAAGGCAAGTGTTGAAAATAGATTTTCTGAGAGGATGTGTCAAAATCTGCTAATTAGAATTAGGGGTTAACTGATTCTACAGTATTTCGCTTTAATCATCTTCCATTTTGGACAGTAATGCCTGCAGCCATAACCTCCAAAAGCAGGCTATAGTCGGTGCTAAAGAATTTGCAGCTCGATGGCGTTTGTCTTTACCAGGGAGTAGCCCGAGTTTCCAGGGCCGGTAATCGTCGCCTGAAGGAACAAGCTAGAGCCACTAACGGCACTCGCAGGTATAAAAAACGGGAAATTAGCCTTTCCGTCTGGGCCAAAGCCTATCTGTCCATAGGTTTCAAGGGCGCCGCTGAGCCGATCAATCACATGGGTAACCGGGTTCGGCTTGTAGGCCTGAGTTGCTGAGTACTCGAGTGTCAGCTCTCCGTTGCGCGGCCCAGTCAGGCTGAGTATTACAAATCCTCCAACTGTGGGGCTCCCAGTAAACGTCAGTCCGCTTTCGACAATGTCATGAGTTGTTTTCGTCTCCAGGCCCCAATAGCTTTGCGTAATGCCAGACGGCCAGTAAATCTCTGTTAATTCTGTTGCCGTGTCGAAACCCAATCCAAAATGCTGGGTGGGGCTATCGGTGTTACAGAAACCTTTGCCAATTGTCGGGTAGCGCCAAACCTCACGATCGCCGCTAGTCTCAACTTTAATGCGTGCGCCAACAGCTTCACGATTAGACTTAATCCCCTCGAGGTTCATCATCATCCAGTTGGAGTTATTCCCCTGCGCAAGGTAAAGGGCATTGAGGCCCCAAGTATTTTGGATTTGTGAAGGGCCGCCGTTGTTGTTGTAGACATCTAGGTCACCGTCTCTATCTATATCGCCGAACGCATAGCCATGTGAGCGCGAATCTCCTATAGCATCTAGACCCATGAAGCTGGCGGCCTCTCGTGACGCCATGCTATCGTTGTAGCGCGTTGGGAACATCGCTTTAACAAGGTCTTTGCGCTCGAAGTATGGGTGGCCTGTGCCTATAAAAATATCGGGGAAGCCGTCAGCGTTAACGTCGGCAGTGCTGTGCCCCATATCACCTTGTGAGGTCATATTGCCAAAGGCCGTATTCTCGCGGAAAGTGCCATCTTTATTATTAATAAAAAGGCTGCTTTCGTTAGAGCCGGTAAACTCATACTTAGGAATAAACAGGTCGAGAAAGCCATCGTTGTTAAAGTCTTCAAATGAAGCACCAAAAGATCGGTACGGATCTCGCACTCCTGCCGCTGACGCTTTATCGGTAAATGTGCCATCGCCATTATTGTGGTATAGGATGTTGGCTTGATCAAAATTGCCCACAATCACGTCAATAAAGCCATCGTTATTGTAATCGCCTGCGCTGCAGTGCTTAAAATCGCCTTGGTGGCTAATACCGGATATACCGGACACATTAGTAAACTTCAAATTGCCATCATTACGATAAAGCTCACAGGGCGGACGCACGCTACCTGTGCTCAAAGACGAAGACAGGAAGATGTCCAGGTCGCCATCATTGTCGTAATCAAATGTAGTGCCGCCAAAGTTTGCAACCATTAAATTACAGGCGCCAGAAGTTGCTGACACATCGGTGAATTTGCCTAAAGTATTAAGGTCATTGCGAATAAGCACATTTACTTCAGGGCCGGAAAAACCCCCGTTGACAAAGTAAATATCTTTGTCGCCGTCATTGTCGAAGTCGGCAGCGAGTACCCCCCAGCTTTCGTCTCTGTTTGGCGGCATCGACCATACCCCGTTCATGAGAGAGAACTTTTGGGTGGGCAGTTGGCGATAAAACTGGTCTTCCATGCCGGCAGTGGTGACAATTAAATCTAGCCGGCCGTCATTATCAAGGTCAACCATCGCCACGCCGCGACCATAGCCCGGAGACTCGGAACCTGTTGCTACAGCTTCATTCTCAAAAAACATCGGCGCAGAGTGCGAGTAGTCATAGACTTGCGCATTAACAACTGAAGAGCCAGCAGCTGAAAAAGCGCTAGCCGTTAAGAGAATCTTAAAGAGGGGTGACATGGATTGCTAAAATTTATCGTTTTAAATTTCCTAGGGCGCTTCAATCATACACTAAAATCTGCTTTCCCGCCATAGAATACGCATTGTAAGGCGCTAAACATAGTATAACATCATAAACGTTCAAAACGTTCAAAACGTTCAAAAATATTAAAAACTTTAAAAATAAGCACAAGGAGGCCGTAAAATAAGCACTTATGACAAATAATGTTGCCGACTTTCTCGCCTCTGTAAACGAAGCTGCCTTACAGTGCGCCATCCTGTGTAGAAAGGTGCAGGGGGAGATGCTGTCGTCGATGGACAAAAGTGACAGCTCCCCGGTCACCATAGCAGATTATGGCTGCCAGGCGCTTATTCACCGCGCTATTTTGCTCAATCATCCCGAGCATGCGCTCATTTCAGAAGAAGGAAGCGATCACCTCCGCAAAAACGCGGCCCCAGGCGAAATATCAGCGATTGTGCGCTTAGTAAGCGATGCCCTTGGCAACGAAGTCACTATCAGCGACATCTGCGGATGGATTGACCACCGCGGCCCGGCTCACTCGGAATACACTTGGTCTATTGACCCTATCGATGGCACTAAAGGCTTCTTGCGCCGCGCGCAATATGCCGTGGCAATCGGACTATTACAAGGCGCTACGCCTGTAGGGGGCACGCTTGTTTGCCCTAGTCTGCCTTATGACTTGACCGATGATAACTCGCCAGTGGGCGTACTGGTTAGTGCTAGCGGGCCGGGCACGGCTAAAAAATTCGCCATTGATGCCGAATTATCAGAATCCGTTTCCAGCAACTCTAGCGGAGATCCGGCCCCTATGCGTGTCTTAGGGAGTGTGGAGTCAGCACATGGCGACCCCGCACTGGTTACCGGCATGATGGAGTATTCCAAAATTACCGGAGGCTTTGTGCGTTACGACTCGCAGGCTAAATATGCTGTAATCGCAATGGGCGGCGCTGAAATATACGTGCGCCCTCGCTCGAGGCCCGACTATCGCGAAAACATCTGGGATCACGTCGCTGGTGTGGCAATTTGTGAAGCAGCTGGCGCTGTAGTCAGCGATGTTGATGGCAAAGCCCTCGATTTTGGGCATGGCGACAAGCTTTTGGAGAACCGCGGAGTTCTTGCCACTGCCAATCCGCTAGCCCACAAACTAGCGATTGATGGCATAAAGGCTACCGAAAACGCCTAATTCTTGGGATAATGGTTGTCCATGGATAACAATCTTACCTCAAGTGATGAAGCGCTCATCTACCACAGCCAAGGACGTCCCGGGAAAATTGAAGTTGTCCCGACCAAGCCATGCCTAACTCAGATTGACTTATCGCTGGCCTACTCGCCCGGAGTAGCCGAACCTTGCCTTGAGATTGCCGAAGACCGCTCTAAGGTTTTTGAATATACTGCAAAGGGTAATTTGGTTGCGGTTATTACCGACGGCTCTGCTGTTTTAGGCCTCGGTGATATTGGCCCTGACGCAGCAAAGCCGGTCATGGAAGGCAAAGCTGTTTTGTTCAAGAGATTTGCTGATATTGATGTGTTCGATATCGAACTCGGCACCAAAAATGTCGACGAAATTGTCGCCGCAGTGAAGACTATTGCTCCGACAGTGAGTGGCATTAACCTCGAAGATATTTCAGCGCCCCGTTGTTTCGAAATCGAAAGGCGCCTGCAAGAAGAATGTGACATCCCTGTCTTCCATGATGATCAACATGGCACTGCACTGATTACTGGCGCAGCTTTGCTCAACGCCCTGGAGGTCGCTGGCAAAGATATTGCTAACTGCCGGGTAGTGGTTAATGGTGCGGGCGCTGCAGCAGTGGCCTGCTCAGACTTTGTTATTAGTCTAGGCATCAAGCGCGAAAAACTAATTATGTGTGATTCTAAGGGCGTGCTTTATAAAGGGCGCACCAACGGCATGAATGAATTCAAAGAACAGTTTACGGTCGAAACTGAAGCACGCACACTTGCTGAAGCGATGGTCGACGCTGATGTATTTATTGGCGTATCAGTAGCAGACACTGTTACTCCAGACATGTTACTCGACATGGCGCCTAGTCCCATTGTATTCGCAATGTCGAATCCTGACCCTGAAATTGCTTACCCGCTAGCAAAGAAAACGCGCGCCGATGTAATCATGGCCACCGGCCGCTCTGATTACCCAAATCAAGTGAATAACGTTTTAGGTTTTCCGTTTGTCTTTAGAGGTGCGCTCGATGTGCATGCCACATGTATAAATACGGAAATGATGCACGCTGCGGCTCACGCACTTGCCGATTTGGCTAAAGAGCCAGTGCCGTCCTCGGTGGCGGCGGCTTATGGCGAGCAAAAGATTGAGTTTGGGCGCGAGTATTTAATTCCGAAACCACTCGATCATCGTGTGCTACGGCGCGTTTCATCAGCAGTAGCAGAAGCGGCCATGAGCTCCGGTGTCGCGCGCAAGCAAATCGATCTTGAAGAATACGAGCGCGTGCTCGGCGAAAAATTAGGCCCACAGCGCGAGCTGATGCGCGACATTGTGGCTAAGGCACAACGCTCAAACAAACGCATTGTTTATCCCGAAGGCGCGGCGACGCGCGTGTTGATTGCTGCGCAAGCTGTCGTCCAAGAGAATATTGCGACGCCAGTGTTGTTGGGTAACGAAAGTTTTATTCGACAGCGCGCTGATGAACTGAAGATAAACTTGACGGGTGTTGAGATAATCGATCCGGCCACCTCTCCGCGACTAAACGCTTACGCCGATGAAATGCTAAAAATTCGTCGCGTACGCCGCGGTAATGAAAAGCGTGCGCGCCAGCAAGTGCTCGACCCATTGTGGTTCGGCCCGATGATGCTGCGTATGGGCGATGCCGATGGCTTAGTGTCTGGTGTAACAAAACGCGTACGTAAAACTATGCCGCCAATGCTAAAGACGGTGCCATTGCGTCAAGGCGTGCGCCTTGCTTGCGGTATGTCGATTATCTTTACTAAAACCGGGCCGTTGTTCTTGGCTGACACATCAGTCAATGTCGACCCTAATGCGGAAGAACTCGCCGAAATAGCGATGCTGGCTGCTGAAGAAGTGCAAGCCTTCGGCATCGAGCCCATCGTGGCAATGGTTAGCTTCTCAACAGCTGGCGGTACTGCCCACCCGCGCACCGATAAGATTCGCCACGCAGTGCAAATGGTGCGCGAAGAAGCGCCAGATTTAATCATCGACGGCGAGATGCGCGTCGATGCAGCATTGTCGCCAGTAATTCAATCGCGTTACGATAATTTAAACTTGGGCGGGAAAGTGGCAAACGTGTTAGTCTTCCCTAGTCTTGAAGCGTCAAACATCGCTTTCAATCTAATTGACACTCTCACCGATTACTCCACAGTCGGTCCAATGATGCTCGGTCTTGAAAAGCCAGCTCACCTACTTCAGCCGCACTCTTATGGTGTTTCCGATGTAGTACACATGACAGCTCTTGCTTGTTACTCTAGCGAGACTGCCGACGTTCCAATTTTGGCATAACAGCCAACCCGAAAAAATGACAGAGTCCATAACACTATGGCTCCCAGCGGCGCAAAGCCCTGAGGAGCAAGAAGCAAGCACATGGATCGGCATGGCTGCCGAACAACTCGAGCGTAAGTTCGAAGACATCCACGGCATTCAGCTCGACAAGTACAGCCTCGACGCGCGCCGTCAGCCAATGCAATGGCGTGTAGCCGTTACGGTTTACTTCGAAGGTGATACGATGCCTGAATCTGATAATAGCCTAGCGAATCTACCAAGCCTAGGCAGCGACGCTCAACGCGCGGTAATTATCGGCAGTGGCCCAGCAGGCTTATTTGCAGCACTCGATTTAATCAATCGCGGATGGCAAGTCACCGTCCTTGAACGCGGCAAGCAAGTGCAAGAGCGCCGCAAAGATATCGCTAACTTAAATCGTGGCGAAGATGCCGATGGCGAAAGCAATTATGCGTTCGGCGAAGGCGGCGCTGGCACTTACTCTGATGGTAAGTTGTACACCCGTTCTTCAAAGCGCGGCAACATCGATCGGGTGATTGATACGTTGATTGCTTATGGTGCGCCAGACACGATTTCATCTTCATGGCGCCCACATATTGGCTCTAACTTGCTGCCAGAAATTATCTCGAAGATGAGCGCTGCGATTGTTGAATCGGGTAACTCAATTTTGTTTGATACCAAAGCTGCCGAAATTCTAAATGCCGATGGCAAATGTATAGGCGTAAAAACTGCGACTGGTGAAACTATAGATGCCGATGCGGTTATCTTGGCGACGGGCCACTCGGCGCTTGATTCGTTATTAATGGCGCGCGATGCTGGTGCAGCGTTATCCGCCAAAGGTTTCGCAATGGGCGTGCGTGTTGAGCACCCGCAAGCTTGGCTCGATGAAAATCAATACAAAGGCAGCCGCGAAGAGGCTGACTTACCGCCGTCCTTTTATTCCATCGCTACTCAAGTAAACGAACGCGGAGTATTCAGCTTCTGCATGTGCCCTGGCGGCTGGATTGTGCCAAGTCAATCGACTCCTGGTACTTTAGTAGTCAATGGCATGTCGTTGTCGAAACGCGATTCGCCTTATGCCAACTCTGGCGTCGTAGTTTCTATTGAACCTAAAGACTGGTGTGGCAAACGCGGCTGGCGCTGGGGATGGCATGAGTTACTACAACGCGCTGCTACGTTGTCCGATCACCCCATGTTGCATGAAGTGATTGAAGACCCGCGTGGTGGCAAGCCTTTTGATGTGGCTGCCGGACGCTTGCCGATTCACCCTGATATCGATCCGTTGTTTGGTGTACGTTTGCAACTCGCTCTTGAAACCGTTGCCTACCATGAAGGTGGTAAAGATGGTAAAGCTCCAGTGCAACGCTGTGACCTATTCGTTGAAAACGCCGGTCATCAAGATGAATCCATTCCGAGCAGTTACTTGCCGGGGGTAAAGCCAACGAACTTACATGAAATCATGCCGCGTGGCATGGCGATTCGTTTGGTTGAAGCACTGCAGTTCTTTGACTATAAGATGCCAGGCTTTGCTGGGACATTTGGGCAGATGTTTGCTTTTGAAACACGTACATCATCGCCGGTGAGAGTCGAGCGCGATGAAGAAAGTTTGGAGGCGGTGGGCGTAAAAAGTCTTTACCCTTGTGGCGAGGGTGCCGGCTATGCTGGCGGTATTGTTTCAGCGGCGCTTGATGGCATGCGGGTAGCCGAGGCCATTGCAGTCAAAGGGTTAGTATAATATTTTTTAAGATACGGGGCAATCATGTCACTCACTTATTCAACAACAACTACGCGAAAGCCGAGATAGTTGTAAAAGTTGCCCGGGTTGTCGTCAGAGCGATAAGCGCAGCGCACAGCCAAAGCACTATTACTATAGCTTCCACCACGGTGTACGCGGAAAACACCGCCCGCCGGTCCGGTCGGGTTATCAGTTGGTGAATAACAATAGTAAGCGCTATGGTGCCAGTCGTTGCACCACTCTTTCACGTTGCCAGCCATGTCGTAAAGGCCGTAGCCGTTGGCGGGGTAACTACCGTATAAGGCCCCGAGGCTTCCAGGCTACTGCTCGAGCGCCACGGAGTGATAAGATCCCGCCGAGACTTGAGTAAAGTCATTGGTGGTGGGAGTGTCCGAAACTTGACCGCTAGTGTCATGCCCCCAAGACACTAAACTACCATCTGATTTTAAGGCTACGGAGTA
>CAXGOF010000053.1:0-9746 GCA_964011335.1 uncultured bacterium | reverse complement strand
CATTTGAGCTGTAAACAACCCAAGCGCTAGAAGAAAAGGGAACTTCGCTAACATACTTGTGCTAATAATAGGAGACTTAGGCTGCCGTGTAAATCAAAATTGTGGAAGAAATCATGGAATCGCATCAAAACGAAGCGGATGAGCAGTTCACTCATTAACTTACTTACGCGCTAGCCGCCAAAGCGTTTAACAAAACCTAGGCAAATACAGAATGGAGTCTCGCCGGCGAGTGTTCAGAAGATGATGGGACATGCAACTGCTAATCTGACTTTGGAGGTGTATGCGTTGGTTTAGAGGTTAATCCTTCTTCGACTAGCTTGCCGTTCTTATATGTTGCTTCCCACATCTTCAGACCATTTTCGCGCCACACAGTCTGAACTCCATCCAACTCACCGTTCTTATATGTTGAATCAGTCATCTTCTTACCATCCTCATGCCAATAAGTCCAAACTCCATCTTTCAAATTGTTCTTGTAAGTCCCTTCTGATTGCTTCTGGCCATTGGAGTACCACTCGAACCGAACTTCTTCTACTGGATTGCCATCCTTATACATAACCTCCTTCATCTTCTTACCATCCTCATGCCAATAAGTCCAAAAACCTACGACTGTGCCATCGTCAAGCATGTGCCCTTCCGACTTCTTCTGGCCATCGTCATATCTCTCAACGACTCTCTCGCCGCCTCCCGAACGGCCATCAGAACAACCAATAACTAGAAGAGAAACAAGAGCAAGAGCGGGGAAACAGAATCGCATGACTTTATATTACCTACTTAGGGTTCAAATGAGGCAAATATGAGTGCTGAGAGTTTGCGGAGAACACTAGAAGCAGTGTTCATGGCAGAATATATCAAAGCCGGCTCTTCAAGGAATATTCACCGAAACTTCAACTACAATTGAGGATGCCTAAATAAGATGTAATGACAATGTCCAAAAAAATACTATTAGTTGAAGATGACGCGGATTTACTCGAAGTCCTGCGCTTGATCTTCGAGCTCGAAATGCCGAGCTGCGAGTTGATTACTGCTAGCGATGGCGAGTCTGCTTTGAAGAAAGCGCGACGGTTTGTCCCTGATTTGGTGATATTAGACATCATGATGCCGAAGAAAGACGGCATTGAAGTCTGCCGAGAATTACGTAGCGACGTAACTTTAGCGAATGTGCCAGTGTTGATGCTGTCAGCAAAATCGGAAGAGTCAGATGTGGTGCTGGGCTTAGGTATCGGTGCCGATGATTACTTAGCCAAACCAGCACGTCCAAAAGAATTGGTGGCGCGCGCGAAAAACTTATTGCGACGTTCGTCAACTCGCCAGGTCGCTGCCGGCGAAGAAACCATTTCGGCGGGTAAGTTTGTAATTGATCCGGTGCGTTTCGAAGTGCGTGTCAAAGACGAAATTATAGAATTAACCCCAATGCAGTTTAAGATTTTACACACACTGGCCAAGACTCCCGGTCGTGTTTATAGGCGCGACGAATTAATTGACGCGGCTGCCGGAACCGGAGTGGTAATCATTGAGCGCAACATTGATACACATGTAAAAAGCACGCGCAAAAAGTTGGGCGCGCATGCAGATGTTATAAAAACAGTGCACGGCGTAGGCTACAAGTTTGTAGAGTAAGGCATGATCACTTTGGATGCCACGCTAATCGTAATTGCTATCGCTGCTGTAGCGCTTGCATGGCATGAGCGCCGCGCGCGCTTACGGTTGGCAGCCCGTCAAGAGAATCTTGACTGGCAAAATATCGCTCTTAGGCGCACATTGTCGCAGTTATCGGTAGGTTTTGTACTGCTTGACGATAACGATGTAGTGCGTTTTCAAAACCAAGTCGCAGATGATATTCTAGGTGCTGCGCTTGCTCAATATTGGGGCGCGGCTCAACATGTCGAGCTAGTTGCGTTTTTGCAATCGTCGAAGGGCATGGCCAGTGGCAACCGCGAAATAGATATTTTAAAGAGCGAAGGCAAGTTGCTAGTGAATGCAATTGTGTTAGAAGTCGATAACGAGCACCGTGTTTTGTTACTGCAAAATCTAGAGGCCGAAGCGCAGGCGCATTTACGGCTGCGCGAGTTTGTGGCGAATGCAAGTCACGAATTGAAAACGCCGATCGCCGCAATTGTCGGCATGCTCGATTTACTGCCACGCTTGCCGTCCGAAAAACGCATTGAACTGACAGAGCGCTTGCAGCGTAACGCAACTAGTTTGACCAAGCTGGTAGACGACTTGCTAACTTTGTCGCGTGCCGAAACGACATCATCACCAATAAGTCCACAACCTTGTGATGTTGTGATAGCAACTCGTGAGATAATTGACCAGTTTCAGTTGAAGGCCAATTTCAAACGACTAACTTTAGAATTAGATGCGCCTGATAGCCTTATTACAGTGGTCGACGGCCTGGCATTTAGCCGAGTGATTCATAACTTGGTTGAAAATGCATTAACCTATACCGAAAGCGGCGGGGTGACGGTACGGCTAATCGACAACGCGTCAAGCTGGATGATCGAAGTAGAAGACTCAGGTCCAGGGATCGAGTCCGAGCACATCCCGCAGTTGTTTCAGCGCTTTTTTCGCGTGGACGCCGCCCGTAGCCGCAAATTGGGCGGCACAGGCTTGGGCTTGTCGATTGTGCGCAACTTTGTCGAGCGCATGGGCGGCACGGTTGAGGTCGAAAGCGCTATCGATAAGGGCAGCGTTTTCCGCGTAGAACTGCCAAAGTAGACGAAAACGCCACACGCAGTTTTTCTTATCTTCACTAATAACCCATATGTCGGCTTCAAAATAGGGGCAATGAAAACACTCACTACCCTAATCACATGTGGCATGCTAGCTTTTTTAGCGCCACAAATAATTGCTCAGGATGCTGTCCAAAAAGAAGAAACATCTTTAGTTGACCAGCGCCTTCCTGAATTTGCTGCTGAAGTAAAGAACTTATCAGGCAGCCTCAATGCCGTAGGCTCCGACACCATGATCAACCTCATCACCTTGTGGGGTGAAAAGTTTAAGACATACTACCCGGAGGTAATGATTCAAGTCGAAGGCAAAGGCTCTTCAACTGCACCGCCGGCACTCATCGAAGGAGTTTCACAGCTAGGCCCAATGAGCCGCCAGATGAAATCCCAAGAGATGGATGCTTTTGTCGAAAACTTTGGCTACGAGCCAACATTGGTGCGTACTTGTTTAGATGCCCTAGCGGTTTTTGTAAACAAGGACAACCCAATTGTTGAGAGCGGTTTGACCCTAGAAGAAGTGGATGCAATCTTTTCTAAAACGCGTAAGCGCGGTTACGAGCAAGACATTGTAAATTGGTCGCAGCTCGAAGTTGCAGGCCCATGGAGAAATGCTCCTATCAGCCTTTACGGAAGAAATTCTGCATCCGGCACCTATGGCTTTTTCAAGAAGCACGCATTGAAAAAAGGCGACTACCGTGACTCAGTAAAAGAGCAGCCCGGTTCTGCCTCTGTAGTGCAGTCGATTACCTCAGATAAGTTTGCGATAGGCTACTCGGGCATCGGTTACATGACCTCGGGTGTGAAGGCGGTACCGCTTTCTATCGATGGCGAAGAATTCTTTGAGGCTAGCCTCGATAACGTAGTTACTGGCGACTACCCACTGGGTCGTTTCTTGAACATCTACATTAATGTCGAGCCAAATTCAGAGATGGACGACTTGCGTCGCGAATTTTTCCGCTTCGTGTTTTCGCGCGAAGGGCAAGAAATTGTTTTAAAGGCGGGCTACCTTCCTATAATCTCTGAAGTGGCTGAAATGGAGTTAGGCAACCTAGGTATTCCTTATCAGGCAGTTGTGTTAAAAGAGAGTCCCGGAAACTAATAAAAAGTGAGTAATAAATTTCAGGCGCGCCGCGAGCGCACTGACCGTACTGCCGCCCTGCTTGTTAAGCTGGGCGGTATAGGCGTTGTTGCTGTGGTGTTTTTTATGGCGCTATTCTTGATTCTGCAAGCGGCGCCACTTGCCTCGAATCCCGAAATGAGTGGCTCTAGGCTTGGCTATAAACAAAATTATGCGGCTGATCGTGAAGTTATAGCGCGCGGAGTAGAGCCCTTTGTCGAAGCGAGTTATGCTTTATTTGCCGACGGCGAGTTAGCACTGTTTTCATTAGAAACGTCAAAGGTTATTGACTCACGGCAGATAAAGCTTAAAACTGACGAGCTGATAACGGATGCGCAAATTTCTGTTACCCAAGGCGCAATCAGTTTTTTAAGTAGCGATTCACGTCTAGGACAAATGGCTTTAAAGTTTAAAGTCAAATACGCTGATGACCTAAGTCGCCATCACCAATTTGCTGATACTGTGGGCCCAGTCACTTGGCTCCTAAATGAGTCGTCGCAGCCAGTTATTGATTTCTCTATTAGCAATGAAGAACAAAAAGTTTGGGGAGGCGTAGTCTTTGCGGATGGTAGCGCAAGACTCATTCGTGCCACCGAAAAGACTAACCGACTAACCGGCGAGCGCTCTTCTAAGTTAAAATCACTTGAGCTCGAAGCTGCTGCTTATTCCAAAGTAGCATTGCTAGAGAGTGGTGTAATCACTTTGGTGCAAGATGGCACTAAGGTTAAGGCGAGCCGTCCTGATAGGCGCTTCACCGAACTATTGCCCGCCGGCGAATGGCTATCGGCTACGGTTGTTAACGATTTATTACCTTTAATCGGCGACGGCTCAGTCATTGCAGTCGCAGAAGGAGCTCAGCTAAACCGTTTGCTGCTTCAAGGGCAAGAGATTGGTGCTTCGCAATTAATTAGAGTAAACAGTTTTGACGCAAGCGCGATTGGCAAGCTCGATGAAGCTTTCATTTCGCCGCGGCAACGGGTTTTATTCGCGCGTGGCGACAAACAAACAGCCGTGATACATGGCACTACCGGATCGATTGTAGCGATGCTTGAACATGGCGCGCCGCAGCAAAGTCAATTGGCTCCACGCGAGAATGCGGTGGTCGAGTTTTTTGATGACGGAGGTATCGCAGTAAACAAAATAGATTTAGGCTTCATCGCAGAGAACACCGCAGCATTGTTCGGCAAGTTGCAGTACGAAGGCCTGCGTGAATCATCGTACACTTGGCAATCAACGGGCGGCTCAGATTCTTACGAGTCGAAAATATCTTTTATACCGTTAATCATCGGCACACTCAAGGGAGCATTTTGGGCATTGCTACCTTCGATTCCTTTAGCATTACTTGCCGCGCTTTATTGTTCGCGCTTTTTGCGCGGACGACTGCGTGAAGTCATTAAGCCGGCTATTGAATTGCTTGCTGGCATCCCTTCAGTAATTCTTGGCTTTATTGGCGCGTTATACCTTGCTCCAGCAATCGAAGATCGCTTCCTGTCATTGTTCTTGTTGCCAGTGGTCTTAGGCGTGCTGGCTTTAGGATGTGGGGCGTGGTGGTCACACCTTTCATTGTCGAAGCGCCGCCATCTTCACGAAGGCAGCGCGGCGTTTTTATTGATCCCCATTTTCTTTATTGCAAGTTGGGCCGTATTTGCCTTTGGCCCAGAAATAGAACAGTTGTTGCTAGGCATGCCTTTCCGCGAGTGGGCACCTGAAGCTCTGGGCGTGCCTTTTGAACAGAGAAATTCGATTGTCGTAGGTCTGGCAATGGGTTTTGCCGTTGCGCCATTGATTTTTACTTTAGCCGAAGACGCGTTCCGCAATATCCCGAAGGACTTGTCGGACGCCTCATTGGCTCTCGGGGCAACGCAATGGCAAACTGCCACGCGGGTGATTTTGCCGCCGGCTATTCCTGGAGTGGTCGCAGCCATTATGTTGGGTTTGGGTCGCGCCGTTGGGGAAACGATGGTGGTGCTGATGGCGACGGGCAACACTCCGATTACTGATTGGAACCCACTACAAGGCTTCCGCTCTTTGGCGGCCAACCTAGCGGTTGAATTACCAGAAGCAGAACACGGCGGTGGACTTTACCGCGTTTTGTTTTTATCGGCCTTGCTGCTGTTCGCAATAACTTTTGTGGTAAACACTCTTGCTGAAATTATTCGGGTGAAGGGGAGAAAAAATCTGTGAAAAAAACTAACAACTCTATACTCGGAGGCACTTCACCAGACATCCGCGGCGGCATCGGCATCTTTATTTGTGGTGGTGCATTAGCAGTACTATTGATTGCAGGGCTGCTTTTTTTCGGATTGCTGTTCTCGCGTGGCGCCGACGCTTTTGTGGTGAAGCCGTTAGTTGAATGGCAGCTGAAGTCAGGGGCAGTCGAGTTAGTGCAAGAGCTCGACCATTACGAAAACGGCGAAGTGCGCGTACGCATGGCTAATCGGGAGTTTCACGCTAATCGTGAAGATCATCTGATCGCTGGGGCAGAAGATATTATTTCTGTTTCTATCCCTAGCGAAGCAGTACGCATTGAGCGCACCGAGCACGGCCCATTTCATGGTTACCTAGACAGCGTAGATGACGCCGGCTATCACGTACGTTTACCGGATGGCACTAAAAAAGTTTTAGCGACTAACAGCGTGATGCGCATTGAATACCCCAACCAACTTTCCTTCTGGGGACGTTTAGGGTCGTGGTTCAAATCAACCTGGACTTTCTTGGTTTCAGATCCACGTGAGGCCAATGCCGAGGGCGGAATTTATCCAGCACTCGTCGGCACATCTTTGATGGTGCTATTGATGACGGTAATGGTTGTCCCATTTGGCGTGATGGCCGCTGTATTTTTAAATGAATACACTAAAGACACTTGGGCGGTGCGCTTGGTGCGCATCGCGGTAAATAATTTAGCCGGAGTGCCGTCGATAGTCTATGGTGTTTTTGGTTTAGGGTTTTTTATCTACGGCATAGGCGGTAGCATAGACGACGCTTTCTTTAGCGATTCTTTGCCGACGCCAACTTTCGGCGCAGGCGGTTTGCTGTGGGCTTCATTGACGATGGCGTTATTAACTTTGCCAGTAGTTATCGTTGCTACGGAAGAAGGATTGCGTGCGGTGTCACGCGATCGTCGTGATGCGGCATTAGCGCTTGGCGCTACTCGCTGGGAAACTCTAAAGCACATCATTTTACCAGGGGCAAAACCAGGTATCTTGACGGGCACAATTTTGGCAATTTCGCGTGCGGCTGGCGAAGTCGCACCACTAATGTTGACCGGTGTTGTAATGTCAGCGCAGCAGTTACCCATAAATGGCGACTTCCCCTTTTTACATCTTGAACAACGCTTTATGCACCTTGGTTTCCATGTGTATTCCGTCGGATTTCAATCTCCAAACGTTGAAGCGGCCGAACCTTTGGTTTACGCCACGGCCGCCGTTTTGTTGCTCTTGGTGTTAGCCCTGAATATTGTGGCAATTAGAATGCGCAGTAATGTTCGCAAAAAACTACAAGGAAAATGAATCAAATAGCTACAGAAAAACCACCGTTGGCATCAGCATTAGGGCAAATTGCATTGGATAGCGCCGGACGGCGTCCGCAATTGGAGGATGACTCGGCAGCACTCATTAAAGTAAGGGAGTTGAATTTTCATTATGGCGATGTGCAGGCTTTGCGCGGCGTAAATATGGATATTCACCGTGGTAAAGTCACGGCATTTATTGGGCCATCTGGTTGTGGTAAGTCCACTTTTCTGCGGTCTATTAACCGCATGAATGACACTATTGACGGCACGCGCATTGACGGCTTAATCGAGCTCGGTGGTCAAAATATTTACGATAAAGGCGTCGATGTCGTTAAGCTGCGGCAGCAAGTGGGCATGGTGTTTCAACGCCCAAATCCGTTTCCGATGTCTATTTATGACAACATTGCTTTTGGGCCGCGGTTAAATAGGAAACAAAGTAAAGCAGAGCTAGATGCATTAGTTGAGCGTTGCTTGCGTGGCGCTGCACTATGGGAAGAGACTAAAGATCGTCTAAACGGTTTGGCCTTGGCAATGTCCGGTGGACAACAGCAACGCCTATGCATCGCGCGCGCGTTGGCGAATGATCCAGAGGTACTGCTGCTTGACGAACCCGCATCGGCGCTTGACCCAAATGCGACGGCAAAAATAGAAGACTTAATCTTTGAATTACGCGGCAAATACACTATCGGGATTGTTACGCATAACATGCAACAAGCTGCGCGAGTATCAGACCGTATTTCGTTTTTCTTGAAGGGCGAAGTTTTAGAAAATGGCGATACCGAAGAAATCTTCACTCGTCCGCAACACCCAGAAACCGAGGCCTACATTACAGGCCGCTTTGGATAGGAAAATAAAGAGATGACAAAACACTTTTTGAAAGACATGGAAGGGCTGGCTGCGTCAATGGCCATCATTAGTGCGCGGGTTGAAGGCCTGTTCCGCGCGGCAGTGGATAGCTTGCTAGCGCGTGACGCCGAAAAAGCCTTAGAGGTTATAAAAGCAGATGCCGAAATAGATGATCTAGAAGTAAAGCTCGAAGAGGACGCATTGAAGATACTAGCTTTGCATGCGCCGGTAGCCAGTGATTTGCGGTATTTGATTGCAGCCATAAAAATCAATAATGACCTCGAGCGGGTTGGCGACATTGCGGGAAATATTGCGTCGCGGTCGCGGGACTTGTGCAAATTGCCTTATGTAGAGCCTCCCGAAGGCTTTGAAGAGATGGTCCAAAACGCTCTAGACATGATTCGCGATTCGTTTCGCGCTTGTGTTGCTCAAAATGCAGTTTTAGCGCGCCAAGTTTTTGAAAAAGACGATGTTGTTGACAATTACAATCGCATCATTTTGAATTCAATCGAAGATAAGATGGCAGTCGCATCCGAGAACATACCAGCGCTGATGCGGTGGGCGAATGTGGTACGCGCAGTAGAACGAATTGCCGACTATGCAACGAACATTGCAGAAGATGTCATCTACATGGTAGACGGCGAGATTGTGCGCCATCAACCACCAGAAGGTTATTAGTTTTTCTTGGCTGCTTAGGAAGGCTTGCTAGAACCTAACAGCAGCCGGACGCATTACTTGGTGTTTCAGCGTCACACCGTATCTTTGAATAAAAGATTGCACCAAGGATTGCGCCAAGGATTGGCGCTACGATATAAAAAATCAGGTGTTCGTAATTGTCCGTGGCTACGGCTGGGCCGAGACTGCGTGCAGGATTCATGCTTGCACCAGTTAACGGTCCGAAAACCATAGCCGATATTGCGACGCATCCACCTATCGCTACCGCAGCGAGTTCGCCCACTGCGCGTGAATCAGTCGCTACCGAAGAAATTACAAACATCAAAATAAAGGTAATTGAGAATTCGATAAGGCATAAGCTATTAACGCTTACGGTGTCAACGGGTTGTGTAAGCCCCAAAGTAGCAGTAGGGTCGTTGACGATACTTGACAATAAAAATGCGCCAGCGATACATCCCAGTGATTGGGCAAGAATATAGAAAGGGACTTGTGACC
The DNA here is from genome assembly GCA_964011335.1 of uncultured bacterium. Lineage (GTDB taxonomy): Bacteria > Planctomycetota > UBA1135 > UBA1135 > UBA1135 > JAPKEZ01. The sequence goes on along the minus strand of CAXGOF010000053.1, from coordinate 376 downwards.
ATCGGAACCTATTCGTTAAGGCAAAAGCGATGGTTACTGCCGGATTAAAATGCGCTCCTGAAATATGTCCCGTTGCCAAGATCATCACCATAATCACCGCGCCAAATACAAGTCCAATGCCAAGTGTTCCTAGACCTCCGTCGATAGTGGAGGCGCCACACGCAAAGAAGATTAATGCGAAACTGCCGATAAACTCAGCCAAATATTTGGGGAGGTGTTTGCTCACTTAGATATTCTAACGGCAATCATCATAAAAGAGGTCGTTGGGGAAACCAATATTGAGTCATGAATGTAGGGCTATAGAGCTGGATGAAGAGAGAAATAAAAAGTTTAGGCAAATAGAAGGGAAATAGCAGATAGTTCTGTTGCATGCTGA
>CAXGOF010000052.1:0-9797 GCA_964011335.1 uncultured bacterium | reverse complement strand
TGCGCGACGCCGTTGCGGGTGGTGTCACCAGTGCGCTGTTTATCCCTGGGTCAGGCTCGAACATGGGTGGTTTCGGCATGTTGGTTAAGACTGCCGGTGGCGACACTGTCGAAGAAGTAACAGTACGTGCCCCAGGTTCCTTGAAGGTGGCGCAAGCGGGTAACCCTGAGCGTTATTCCTTCGGCGTAGGTCGCGCTTTAATGAACTGGAACACTCGCGACACCTTATCTAAGGGTTTAGAGTGGGCTAAAGATTATGATGCTGGCAAAGCTAAGTGGAATCCACGTTATTCTGAATTTTTAGGATTAGGTGATGGCACGGTCCCAGTAAGCGTACACACGCAAATCTACCAAGTGGTACTCATGACTCTAACGATGCAGGTTAAAGAGCTTGGTTTGCGTTCGTTTATTGACCACGGCACCTTTGACGGTTACAAAACGGGTCCCATCGCTGCTGCGCTTGGCGTTCCCGTAATGAACGGTCCGCGCCAGTTTTGGTTCGACCGCTCTAATGCGCGCATCATGGGTAACGCTGCGGGTTGGGCCGAAGCCGAAGGTTTGATTTTAGGTTACAACACCGACTCTCCCGTTGTGCCTCAAGAAGAGTTGCCTTTGCAGGCAGCGATGGGCGTGCGCCTTGGCGCGGGCACTAACGAAACCGCGCTCAAAGGCATGACTGCTTACGCATCGCAAGCGCTGCTGATGGAAGACGTCGCTGGACGCTTAATTGAAGGCCTTGACGCTGACATGGTTTGCTGGACAGGCGATCCCGTTGACCCGCGCTCATCGGTGTTGAAGGTGTGGATTCGTGGTGAAAAAGTTTACGATACGGACTCCGAAAAACGCCGTTTTTAAAATTAAATGTTAAGTTTAATCGCCCTTAGCCTGGTTACTCCGCAAATTGCTTTAGATGCAGGAGTCGCTTTAACTATGAACGACCGCCATGTCATACACAATGCGCGGATACTGATTAGTGCGGCTGGCAATATAGAAAATATCGGTCGCCAATCGGGTGTGGCAATACCTGAGGGTTACCAGCACTTAAGTTTCCCAGGGTCATTCGTGTGGCCGGGCGGAGTCGATTTGCACTCTCACACGCAAACGGGTGGTTGGGGTGACATTAACGATATGGTGCATCCCGACAATCCAGAGTTGCGCACACTAGATACCATACGCGCTAATAATCAGTTACATAAAGTTGGCCGCGCTGGTGGCGTCACGATGGTTAACGCTATTCCTGGTTCAGGCACCAATATTTCTGGCGCCGGTACCTTGGTGCAATTAGTGAACTCGAGCCATGTCGAAGACGTGGTTTATAAATACCCTGGTTCCGTGAAAGTTGCTCAAGGCTACAACCCCGAACGTGGTGATGACCTTGGAGCGAGTCGCATGGGCATGTGGTGGATGCTGCGCTGGTATCTCGATCGTGCAGATGCAATCGCGCAAGCTGATAGCTTGGCAAAACATCCTGATATGGCATCCATTGCCGGAATCTTTCAAAAGAAGCATCCGTTTTTAGTGCACACTGCTGGAGCGCGAGACACTTATGGCACCGTGCGAATGTTTCAGCTCGAAGCCGGAGTTCCTGTTGTGGTAAGCCACGGTTCGTTTAACGGTTTTGCAGTTGGTAAAGAATTGGCAGAGGTTAACGCTAGGCTAAATATCGGCCCGCGTAATTTTGATTTTAATGTTGCGAGAAATGCGCAAATCCGCGGTTTAGTTGAAGCCTACGAATCCGCTGGCAACACTGACATCTCTATTCAAACTGACGCTTCTGTAATTCCGCAAGAAGAATATGTTTATCAGGCCACGCTAGCTGAGCGCTTAGGGTGCTCAACATGGACAGCGCTCGAATCCATCAATGTGCGCCCCGCTTCTCAAATTCAGATTAACGACCGACTCGGGTGCCTTGCCGTTGGCTTGCGCGCAGACTTGGTTGTTAGCTCTGGTCAACCTTTAGACCCGCGTGCTGCTGTAGAAATCGTGATGATTTCTGGAGAAGTTGTTTACGACATCAGCGATGGTCAAATGTACTAATTTCTATAGATGATAATTTCTTCACTTTTAATTACGTTAACTAGCTCACTCGCCTGGCAGCAAGCCGATGAGCGTGAACTAGTAGGGCGTGTCACTGCTTATCGCCTCGACCGTATTGAGACTCTTGATGGCGGCGATCATTGGACGAATGCAACGGTACTTGTGCAAGATGGCATCATCCAACGCATCGGTAAAGTTGTGATTATTCCTGAATATGCTACTGTTCATGACTTGCGTGGCACGGGGGCAGTTATGACTCCGCCATTGGTGTTGTCTCACGCTAACTTTTTACAAAGTGATCGTCGTGATGGTGGTAACAACTCACGTTTTATTGCCGCCGACTCGCTGTGGTTAGCAGCAGATTGGCAGACCGGCTTGTGGGAATACGGTGTGGGGATGGTGGCTGTAGACCCTCCGGGGAATGGCGCGCCAGGACGTACATCGGTGTTGAAGGTCGCAGCCTCTGAGAAGCGGCCCGAAACTTTGGTTGACGATTTGCACCTTAAGCTGAACATGGCTACCAACTCTTCTGCCAAGAGCTTGATTCGCAATGCTATCAAAGCAGCTGAAGCAGCTATTGAAAACGAAATTCAGGCGGAGAAAGACTGGAAGAAATCTCGCAAAGAGTGGGACGCGAAGAAAGAAGAAGAGAAGAAGGCTGCAGAAGCAGCGAAAGCTAACGGCGAAAAAGCAAAGAAGGTTAAAGATGGCGAGGAGGAACAAGGCCCGCCTGAAACCTTTGAAGCACCAGAGATAAAGGACAACGAACAAGCTTTTGTGGATTGGGTTCGCAAAGAGCGCACCGTGCAAGTGCATATGCGTTCGGCGTCAGATTGGTTGCACTGGATGCAAATCATGAAAGACCGTGAGGAAAATTACGAAGTGGTATTCTCAATGGGTAGCACGACCAATTTGCATGAAGTCATCGACAGTGTTGTCACTAGCGGAGCACGCGTTGACTTGCCAGCACGCATGAGCTTTTTGCCTTACACGCGTAATCGCGTCAACATTGCTGCAGAGTTTGTCGCAGCCGGTTGCGACAAATTGATTCTCTCGCCGGCATCGAACAGCATAGCCGGACTCAGGGATTTGCGCGCTAGCGTATCACGCTTGATTGCTGAAGGCCTTGACCCAGCTATTGCCTTACGTGCAATTACCCTCGAGCCTGCTTTAGCTGTTGGGCAAGAAGAAGTGATGGGCACTATCGCTATAGGTATGCCTGCGTCATTCGTTATTTGGAGTGGCGATGTTTTCGACCCACTCACCGAAGTAGATAGTTTGGTGTTAGATGGCGAAGAGAAATTCAACCGCGAACAATTTGAGTCCGAGTTACTACGATGAAAACAATCCTACACTTAATATTGGTATCCGTTCTTTGCGCGAATGTTAACGCGCAAGATCAAGACAGTAGTTACCTTGCAATCGTTGGAGGCGATATTCACACTGTTACAGACGGCGTGATCATGCGGGGCGTCGTGTTATGCAAAGACTCGCGAATCCTGAAGGTTGGCAAACGCGTGCGTATTCCTGAAGGTGCCGAAATCATCAATGCCGAAGGCATGCAAGTTTACCCAGGCTTGATTGCTATCGATGCTTCTGGCATCGTTAGCGGCCGTGGAACCGATATTGCAGACTCTTACGACCCATACGCCCTGTACATTGACTTGGCTTTGGCTGGCGGAATTACCACCGTGCAAACTGGAGGAATGGTAGCTAATCTAAAGCACGGTACTATTGATAACGTCCTCGTTGGTCCGACGGAGTGGGTTAATCTTAATTACTCATCAACGTCATCATCGGGTCGCCGGCGCGTTCGCGACGAGTTCTCCAAGGCGCGTGATTTTATGCGCCTTCACCGCAGCTGGGAATTAACTTCCTCTATGGGTGAAGACGCTGGTGATGAGCCAGAAGCGCAAGGTGTTAAGCCAGAATATTTATCGCTGCTGAAAGGTGAAGGAACGGCACGATTCTCGGCGAATTCGTTAAAGGATTTGTTGGCGACTTGCGAGCTACTCGAAGAATACCCAATGCAGTCAGTGATTTTTGGTGGTCAAGAAGCGTGGGCTTGCGCTGGACGTCTCGGACGTGTTAATGCGCGCCTAGTGATTACTCCGCGAAATAAAAAATGGGCTAGTGACGACCTTAATCGACCCAGTGGCTGGACTATTGAAAACGCGAAAACGCTTTGGGAACATGGCGTTAGGTTCTCGATTCTTCCTGGAGAGAATTCGATTTCACTGATGGGTCTTGCGGGTCGTGACTTGATGACCTTACCAATGGAAGCAGCCTTTGCTATCCGTGGTGGCTTGCAGCAAGACGCTGCTTTACGTGCGATTACGATCGACGCTGCTGAGATGCTCGGGATCGAGCACCGCTTGGGTTCTATTGAGGTCGGCAAAGATGCTAACATTATTGTTTGCGACGGCGACCTTTTCCATTACCGCAGTTTTGTGCAATGGGTTGTCGTCGATGGAAAGATGATGTATGACAAGCAACGGTCATCGTATTTTGCGCACATTCGCCCTCGTGCTGAAGAAGTGATTGACGAAATAGGAGAAGAGACTATTATCGACGCCCCTGAGGTAGTCGATAATCCCTAGTCTCTAATTGGCAAATCCAAAACTTTCTATTGGTAAGCGCGCTCCGGCGTTTACTCTCAAAGACGATCAAGGTGAGCGTTTCCGCTTAACCGAACATCGTGGACGCTGGATTGTGGTTTTCTTTTGCCCGGCGCATACTAGTAATTCGTGTCGCACCGAAGCGGCTGACTTTAATAAATACCTGGCCGAGTTCAAAAAAGCTGGCGCATTTATAGTTGGTATTAGCAATGCACCTACAAAACAGTTGGCAGCGATGCGTACCGAATCCGGTTTGCCTTTCCCAATGCTAAGCGATGGGTCCAGCGCAGTCGCAACCGGATATGGCGCCTTTCGTGATGTAAAGCGCGGCGGCTTGCAATACCAAACTCATGTGCGCTGTACGTTTATTATTGACCCATCGGGTAAGATAGTGTCTATGTGGGATAATTGCCGCGTCAAGGGGCACGCCCAGCGCGTGCATAAAACTTTTCTGAAAGCACTACAAGAAGAATAAATGGCTGACAAGATACGACCGTGGTTAAAGCGCATTACTGGCGCGATTACTGGCGGACGAACTTACAATCTCAGCGAGTCTGAGGCCCAAGAATTATTCTATCTGTTTTTAGACGGCGCGGGCACAGATGCCCAGCTTGCGGTGTTCTTGTCGGTGATGCGCAGTAAAGGCACGACTGCCGAAGAATTGGTCGGTGCAGCCCGCGCTGCACGCTCACGAATCGTTTTTCCGCAGTTACCAGAAAACTGTGTAGTAGTTGCAACTAGTCGCTTGGGTAAACACACTGCGCCCCCATTAGGCTTGGCAGCAGCAGCGGCAGCAGCGGCAGCTGGCGTACCCGTTCTGTTGCAAGCTTCGCCCCGGTTAAGGTGGGGCGGATTGACCCCTGGCGATTTGTGGCAAGAAATGTGCAGCCCGCTTACAGGAGACGCCCATCATGTTGAGTCTATGTTTGATAACGGCCCACTTGCTTGCTGGAACCCAACCATTTACGATGACGGCTGGCAGCGTCTACAACGTATTGAAGACGAAACTTTGCTACGCGGTATTCCCGATGTCGTTACAAAGTTATTGGTGCCAGATGGCTCGCGCGCTATGTCAGCTGCGGTTCCTGGGCCCGTGCTTGGTATTGCGGTCAATGCGCAAGAGTCTTTGCAGCACCGCCATGCCTTGATAGTGCAAGGCTTCGATGGCTCAGTCGATCCATCGACTCTAGAAACGACACGCGGCATGCGCATTGTCGATGGAGTCAAGGCGCCACTACGTATCCACCCGGGCGATGTCGCATTGTTCGAATCTGACGAGCCAAATTTTTTATCCGACGATCACTTAAAAGAAGCTGCTGGTGTGACTCGTCAAGTGCTGCTCGGTGTGGCGAGCCCCGCGCTGTCATCGACTTTGCTAAGTGCAGGATTAATGATTTCGCTGGCCAGACCGAATGACTCAGTGGCCACTTGCGTTGCGCTAGCAGGCGAGGCAATCCGTAGCGGGGCAGCTCAGCGCTTGCTTGAATCGTTCCATGATTAGAACTTATATGCGATGTATCGTTCGAATAACCCGGCACAGTAATTGCTCTAAGTGAATATGAAGATTTTTCTCAGCGGTTGCTTGTTGCTTGCGGCGTGTGGCATGGTCGACAACGTTTCCCGCGTTACCGATGACAATATCGATAGCTTGCTCGCGCTTGAGGGTGGCATCTATACGGGCGCTGCTCCGGCTGATGCGGCAGCTTTTGCCGCACTTGCTGCGCTAGGTGTGAATACGGTGGTTTGCGTTGACAGCGTGCAACCCGATATCGAGCTGGCGGCGGAGTATGGTTTGAGTTATATTCATATCCCCGTCGATTACGATGAAATTAACGAGCATGCGTTATTGAGCATCAAGCGTATGATTGTTGAGCGACCCGAAGATGTGTTTTACGTCCACTGTCATCACGGCAAACATCGTGGCCCAGCTGTAGCAGCCATTGCTTGGCGTCAACGTAGTGGATGTTCTTCGGATAGTAGTTTAAAGGTCCTAGAACTGGCCGGAACTTCTAAGGCATATCCCGGATTATGGAGTGCTGTAAGTAATTGGCAAGACCCAAAAGCTCCTGAAGCGCAATGGCCAGCTTTGTATGCAGTCGCACAAATCGAGTCTTTCGCTGGTGGTATGGCAAAGCTTGATAGAAATTGGGACCACATTAAATTGTTACATAAAAACAATTGGCAAGTGCCCTCGAGTCATCCAGATTTAGTGGTTGTTAACGAAGCGCGTCAGACGCGTGATTTATTAAGCGGCTGCGCTGAGGGCATACCTGCTGAGTTAGCTGGCGATATTAATTTTGAAAAGCGCATTAATCAATCCGTGGCCTTGGCGGATGATATGTATCAAGCCTTAGTCCATAAAAAAAGCGAGGCAGTAGAAGATAGTTACAAAGAATTAAAATCTTCGTGTGTCTACTGCCATCGCAAGTACCGCAATGATTAGAGTGTGAGGTGTTAGTATTCGCTGAATGCAATCCCGCGGTCGTCCACGCCTGCTAGGTCGGCGAAAATCTTACCGGTGTCGGTAACGTATACCCATCCAGCTAGGCCGTTGAAAATAGGCTCGCTGATGCCACTTGGCATGATGCGTACTGAACTCAAACCATTTACAGGGTTCACAGGCATTGCGTTTAGGTAAGGCCCGAAGAAGCGGTCTTCGAAGCGTCCACGCTGATGTGTTGAGCCGTCGCTGCGAGTGCGACCAAGAATCTGCAGCTCGAAGTCATTGCTGTTCTGCGCAGGGTATACTTTTGCGCCATCCATCTCGTGGTCCATCGAAAAGCGGAACACGGCAGTGCGAATCAGCGATAGGTTGTCTTGTAGATCAACATTGCGTTCGCCAGTCTCTTGGATGGCGGGTAGTGCAGTCATAAAAGCTACTGTGGCTACGGCAAATACCGCAGCGAAGGATTCTAGTAAGGGAAGTCTTTTTTTCATGGTTTTAGTCATTGGGCATCTATACTTCGGCTTTTTGCGACTTCGTACTGTAGAAAAAAGATGTTTTTCTTAAAAATAGTTGCATATAGAAGTAATTCCTCCTAAGTTTCTTGTCTGTGGGGCCTTCTGAGCCCCCTTTGTCTCTGGGTAAGCCAGAATGGGCGTCTGCCAAATATAATGAAACTAATCATCGCTGAAAAACCAAGCGTTGCTAATGACTTAGCAAGCGCACTTCCAGGTAAGTTTACGAAGGTCGAAGACGCTTATTGGGAAGGGGAGAACTACCTTATTTCTTGGGCAGTTGGGCACTTGCTTGAGTTGGCCGATCCTGAGCACTACAACCCTGCTCTCTCTGGGTGGTCCCTTGCTGACTTACCTGTTATTCCTGAGCAGTTTGTGCGTAAGCCGCGCGAGGGTGCGACCAAGCAGTTGCGCGTGTTGAAGAAGCTGGCGCAGCGCGAAGATGTAAATACATTGCTCAACGCTTGTGATGCCGCTCGCGAGGGCGAATTGATCTTCCGTGAGATTGAAGCATTTATGGGCACTGGCAAGCCATCAGAAAGGCTGTGGTTGCAGTCGATGACTAAAGACGCCATTCTTAGCTCTTTCGAGGACATTCGCCCTGGAAAAGAGTTCGAGGGACTGTCTGATGCCGCATATTGTCGCGCTGAGGGTGATTGGCTGGTTGGCATTAATGCGACCCGTGGCATTACTAAGCGCCTCAAAGGGCGTCGCGAGCGCGGAGTATGGTCTGCAGGCCGCGTGCAAACACCGACACTAGCTATACTGGCGCATAAAGAAGTTGAGGTGCTAGCGCACATACCTATAGATTTCTGGCGCTTGAAGGGCTCCTTCTCCGCCAATGGTTCTAAATATGATGCCACTTATCGGACATCGCGTTCGGGCAAGGACGGCGACAAGATATGGAAAGAAGCTGACGCGGATGCAATGGCAAAACTTTGCGAAGGGCAGCCGACGGCAGTTACCGAGAAGGCGTCTAGCTCTACGCGTAATGTGCCGGCTTTGTTCGATTTGACTTCGCTACAGAAAGAGGCCAACAACCGTTTTGGATTCTCAGCAATCCGAACTTCAGGCGCCGCACAGCGTTTGTACGAAGGTCATAAAGTGCTAACTTACCCGCGTACGGATTCAAAGGCCTTGCCCGAAGATTATGTTTCAAAGGTTGACGAGCTGCTTAGCGGAATCGCTAGCGGCGAATTGAGTAAAGCATTTGCAGATGGCAAGCAAGCCCTTAATTTCACGGAAGCCGCCAAGTTGATTATTGCAGATGGCAAGCAACACTCCAAACGTAATTTTGACAACTCGAAAGTAGGGGATCACTTTGCGATTATCCCTACGGGGCAATTGCCTAAGACTACTCTTGGGGGTGACGATGCTAAGATTTTTGAATTAGTGACACGTCGTTTCTTGGCTGCGTTTATGAAGCCATCGAAATGGGAAAACGTCGTTCGCAAGACTGTAATTTCGCCTCGAGGCAAAGACCCTTTAACATTCTTTAACGAATCAAAGCGTATGGTTTATCCGGGCTGGATGCTGGTGCATCGTATGCCGAAGGCTTCCGAGCAATTGGGAGACCTTGGGGTAGATGTCGGCGAAACTGCGACAGGCACCACGAACCAGATTGCGTGTGAGGCCGACTCGACCCGTCCACCTAAGCGTTACACCGAAGCTGGACTATTGCGCCAAATGGAAATTGCTACCGATGTTGCGGCAGAAACCTTTGAAGATATTGACGATGGAGAAGTGGTAGCGTCGATGCAGGGCAAAGGTTTAGGCACGCCGGCAACGCGTGCGCAAACCATCGAAGCTCTGGTGCGTAAGGGATATGTCCTACGTAACGGTAAAACTTTACGAGCTGCGGCTAAGGGCATTACTTTAATTGACTTCTTAGAGCGAGTAGGCGCGATTGATTTGGCTAAGGCCGAGCAAACTGCCGAAATGGAATCTTCGTTGTATAAAGTTGAGCATGGCGACATGCACCGCGCAGACTACATGGCTTCAATAGAGTCGACCACTCGTGTATTGGTTGATAAATTCGTCAACTTCTCTTATGAAGAGCTATACAAAGATGAAGAGTCCGTTGGCAAGTGCCCGCTTGACGAACACGAAATACGAGAAGGCTTAAAAGGCTACCGATGTGCTCGCCGTGCAAAAGGCGATTCTTATAAATTGACTATTATCATAA
>CAXGOF010000051.1:0-9886 GCA_964011335.1 uncultured bacterium | reverse complement strand
TCCGAAGAAATCGTTATTCTCGGGTCTGGATATTTTGTTGCCGTTGGCCAACTCGGCTTCACGGCAGCCGTGATGTGGTGTTGGTCGGGGATTATTGTCGGTGACAGTATTATTTATCTTTTAGGCCGTTTTGTTGGTGAACGCGTCTATTCTTGGCCAATTTTGCGCTCACATTTCTTGCCCATCAAAAGAAAACGCTTCGAGGATCGTTTTCACGCTCATGGCACTAAAGCTACTTTCCTGGGGCGCTTCTTCCCTGGGTTTCGCATGATTGCCTTCTTTGTAGCGGGTAATATGCGCTTTTCCTATCTAAAATTTGTGGCCCTTGACTCTATTGGCGCGGCCCTGACGGTCCCTGTTTCCATATGGATAGGTTCATTGGCTGTAGAGGAGCGAGACGCTTGGATGAAGGTTATTCACGATTTCAAATTCCCGCTGTTGAGCTTAGGAGTCATAGGGCTTTCGGTCGTTATTTACCTTATGGCGCGAAAAAGACGCGTTAAATTGCGAAATTTGCTACATCTGAGAAAACAACGCACCGAAGACGACGCGCAACGCTAGAATTTTCGCTTCATTCTGACCACCCTCCCTTTTACGAAGTGGTGCAGACCCTTAAAAACCCGACCCAAATTAGTCGATGGAATCTCTAATAAGTAACCTCCCTTGGATTTGTGCAGGCATAGCTCTAGCAGCAGCCTTCGTTATCCAGAAGAAAGTCATGGCTGCTCCCGCAGGCAATGACACCATGCAAAGCCTAGCTAGTGCTATCCAAGATGGCGCACGCGCTTTCCTTGTCACTGAGTACAAGCTACTCGCCATCTTCGTAGTCGTAGCTGGCGCTGGCCTCTATGTATTGCCTGAAGGTGGTGGCCTCTATACCATGATCGCTTTCTTCTCTGGCGCATTTGCTTCAGCGCTTGCTGGCTGGATTGGCATGCATACCGCTACCCGCGCTGCGGTGCGTACTACCGAAGCCGCCCGCGAAGGGTTGGCTGGCGCTCTGCGCGTTGCATTCAATTCGGGCACCGTCATGGGGATGACAGTAGTAGGCCTTGGAGTACTTGGTATCACCGTATTTTTCTTAGGCCTTAATTACGATTTGCAAGAAGTGCTCGGCTTTAGCTTTGGTGCATCTGCAATTGCTTTATTCGCTCGCGTAGGTGGAGGTATCTTCACTAAGGCGGCTGACGTAGGAGCCGACCTCGTAGGAAAAGTTGAAGCAGGCATCCCTGAAGACGACATCCGCAACCCTGCTACTATTGCCGACAACGTCGGAGATAACGTTGGTGACGTTGCAGGTATGGGCGCTGACTTGTTTGAGTCATTCGTTGGCTCAATCATTGCAACAATGATTTTGGGTGCCGCAATGGGCGCCGAAGGTGTTGCGCTTGCTAGCCAGCCGCTTGTGGTTCTGCCTTTGTCAATTGCTGCGGTAGGTATCGTTGCATCTATCATCGGTACTTTCTTCGTTTCCACAAACGACGAAAGCAAGATTCACGGTGCTTTATTCAAGGGCTTAATCGTCGCTTCAATTATCTTATTGGCATTCGCTTACTACCTAACAAACATGGCTGGCGCAAACTACGGCGATTCCTTCACGGGAATGAACCTGTTCTACTGTATCGCGGTTGGCTTAGTCTCTGGCGTATTAATCGGTAAGATCACCGAGTACTACACTGCAATGGAATGCGCGCCCGTTAAGAACATCGCCGAGCAATCAGAAACTGGCGAAGCTACAACTATCATCGCTGGCCTTGGTGTTGGCATGAAGTCAACTGCCCTACCAGTAATCGTTATCTGTGCAACTATCGCCGTTTCATTCGGCTTGTGTGGCACTTACGGTATCGCTCTTGCTGCGGTAGGTATGCTTTCTACTTTGGGTATTTCACTTGGCGTAGACGCTTACGGCCCTGTAGCTGACAATGCTGGCGGCATGGCTGAAATGGCTGGCCTTCCACCTGAAGTTCGCGAGCGCACTGACTCACTCGACGCTGTAGGCAACACCACTGCTGCGATTGGCAAAGGTTTCGCTATTGGCTCTGCTGCACTAACTGCCCTAGCCTTCTTCTCAGCTTACGCTGCTGGTGCTGGTGATGTAAACCTCGGCATCGACAACCCACAAGTGGTTATCGGAATGTTCATCGGTGCAATGTTGCCGTTCTTGTTTGCCGCGATGACAATGGAAGCTGTTGGCAAAGCAGCATTCGCAATGATAGACGAAGTCCGTCGTCAGTTCCGCGACATCCCGGGCATCATGGAATACAAAGGCGAGAAAGACGCTGCAAACCGTCCTGACTACGATGCTTGTGTGTCAATCTCAACAAAGAGCTCAATGCAACAAATGGTTATGCCAGGCGTGCTAGCGATTGCTGCTCCTGTACTTGTAGGTATGTTCGGCGGAGTAGTAATGCTCGGCGGTCTACTTGCTGGTTCACTTGCCGCTGGCGTGATGATGGCTATCTTCATGTCAAATGCTGGTGGCGCATGGGACAACGCTAAGAAGCTAATTGAAACAGGCGAGCACGGTGGCAAAGGCTCTGAGGCTCACAAAGCCGCAGTTGTTGGCGATACAGTTGGCGACCCGTTCAAAGATACATCTGGCCCAGCGCTTAATATTTTGCTTAAGCTAATGTCAGTTGTGTCAGTGCTACTGTTGCCATTCTTCATCGAATTCAACAAGTAAGTTTAGGTTGAAAGCAACCAATAACAAAGAAAACGCTCGTGCGCTAGCCTTAGGGTTAGCGCACGAAGCTTTTCGTTTAAAGGGTGAAAATATTCGCGCTTTAGATGTAAGTGATTTTTTATACATCACAGATTACTTTGTTATTATTACTGCGCAATCTATGCGCCAAACAAAAGCCATTGCTGAGGCCTTGCAAATTACTGCTAAAGAATTGACCAGCAGTAAGGGTGTTATTGAAGGCAAGGCCTCTTCAAGTTGGCTACTCGCTGATTTTGGGTCGGTCGTCGTTCATGTACTAACCGAAGAGTCGCGCGAATTCTACGACCTCGATGTGTTGTGGGACGACGCTGAAGAGCTTCAGCTGCCAGACGCCGAGTAGATTTTTATCTTTCTGAATTCGACGGGGTCATTATGCCCTGCGAATCCGAATGCACCAGTAGTGCGCGTGCGTCCCGGATGCGGCTGACCGTCGACCGGCTCTTCGATTTGTGCTAAGTCGCAGTCTAAAATAATAAAGCCGTTTAATTCGACTTGTATTTTAGAACCGTAGACGCGCACTTCTTGAAAATTCCACTCGCCGACTGGGCGAGAGTATCCGCGGTGTGCTGCAACCATCCCGTAAGCTGAACCGTGGTATTGATATTCTTTGAGGCCGGCATATTGCTCGGCATTGTTATCTAAAATTTGCAATTCACACATGCCGTCATAGGCGGTGTTACCCGAACCCGGATAACGAATAGCAAGACCGTTGTTGCCGCCAGCAGGCAATTTGAATTCAAAGCGCGCGGTAAAATCAGCATAGTCTCTGTCGGTATAAATCGTTCCGCCGCTGCCCTCGCGACAACGAATAGCCTTGTTGACCACTTCGTATTGCTCTGTCGGACCACTCCATCCTGTGAAATCGGTGCCGTTGAAAATGCTGGTGAATTTTAGACTGCCCACATTTGCCAAAATTTTATTCGCCTCAGAAGCATCTATTTCGCGAAGCGTGATGTTGCGCCAACATATCTCGCCGCCATGAGTTTGCAATTGAATAGGCCCACTAATAGTGATCGGCTTGCTGCTGTCCCAATAATTTTCTAAAGGTACATGGTCGACAATCAATTCTTTATTCAGCCATACTGAAACACGCGCGCCAACCATACGTATACGCAGATGATTCCATTCGCCGAAGGGTTTGTCCATTAGCTTGGTCGGCGCATTACTGTATTTTTTATTATTCCATAAACCACCAGAGCCTAAATGCGCGCCGATGTTCCATTTACCACCGGCCTCGGTAGTGTCCCAAATTTGAACCTGTGGTACGCCGCGTAAATAAACACCAGAGTCGGCGCCGGCTACGGTTTTATATTCAAGCGCCAAATCAAAATCGGAATAATCGGAGGCAGTAGTCAGAAATTCGCCACCACCATCATTGACGATTACCCCATCGGCGATGGTCCAATGCGAACTTCCGTCGTCCCAACCTGTCCAGCCCGAAAAATCTTTACCATTGAATAGAGATGTATGCGAAGGTTTCGCACGTGGGCGCCACACCTCTGCAAGTAACTCTGCCATCTGCGGGTCGTGCGCAATCAGCTCGGATTTAACAAATGGGTACATATCATTTGTACCCCAGTAAGCCTCGGAGCACTCGGCGAAATATTCGTGGACATTGGTCGCGGCATAGCCCGGAACCATCCCGCCGTTTACATGCAAAACCTCGGTGTAGAGGTTGTTGGTGATTGCATCCCTGTAAGCGTTGAGTATTTGCTTGTTGTCGTAACCGAGAACCTGATGATGGTACGCGTGCGACATTTCATGCAAAACCATGGAAGGCTGCTCGTGAATCCATCCCAGGAAATTAGCCGCCACGCCGAATTCTATGGATTTCGCCCAAGCGGTGTTAAGGTTATTATTTTTCAACCACTGCTCTGATGGGTGGTAACAAGCGCCCGGATTCTCCGGCCGGTTAAAATGAAAGTAGATTTCTACTTTACGCAGCTGGCTAATCACGTCCGCTGACAGCCGAGAATCTATCTCGCGCAATTTAGAGCTAAGCAGCAGGCGGACTTCGGAGTATAGTTTTGGCTTGTCACACAATTGCTCCTCAAAATGGACGGTCCAACCACGTATGTCTTCCGTCTTGTATTCAGTAGGGAAGTCAACTTGGATGGCAGGCGCTGCGTAGCTGCTCAGTAATAAAGTAAGTATGCCGATATATGCCATGGTCACTAGTTTAGCTACTGCTCGAGGGACGGTTATGCTAATTTACAACGATGATAAGCAACCTTGCCCTACTTTTAACCATTCTCTCGTGTCAAGAATTACCCGCGCAACAAACATGGATTGACAAAGAACTTCCAGGCCTAGTCACTCTGTACGAAAAATTACACCAGAACCCAGAGCTGTCCTTTCAAGAGAAGGAGACGTCCGCGGAGATGGCGTCCATCCTTAAAGAAAATGGTTTCGAGGTGATTGAAAACATCGGTGGCTACGGGGTCGCCGGAGTACTACGTAACGGCGAAGGCCCGACTGTTTTAGTACGGGCCGATACCGATGCTTTGCCGATTGTCGAAGACACTGGCCTCGCGTACGCCAGTAAAGTACGCGCAACAGAGCAAGACGGGCACGAAGTAGGGGTGATGCACGCATGCGGGCACGACATCCATATGACCGTCTGGTCGGGTGTCGCAGCGTACTTAGCGCAAAACAAATCGCAATGGACTGGTACTTTACTATTCATCGCGCAACCTGCTGAAGAACGTGGTGCCGGCTCGGCCGCGATGTTAGCGGATGGTTTGTATGAAAAAACAGTGACCCCCGATTTCGCCCTTGCCTTACATGTGACTGGCATGATCCCCGTTGGCGATGTAGGTCTTTGCAAAGGCTATGCCCTAGCGAATGTAGATTCAGTAAACATCACTGTCCGCGGTAAAGGTGGGCACGGGTCAACACCCCAAGTGACGCATGACCCCATTGCCTTGGCTGCGCGCATTATCACGGGCTTGCAAAATATCGTCAGTCGAGAGATTTCTCCATTTGACCCGGCGGTGGTGACCGTCGGTTCTATACATGGAGGCTCCAAGCACAACATTATTTCCGATCGCGTTGATTTACAGCTCACCGTGAGGTCTTACGAAGCGAGCGTACGCGCAAAAGTTTTAGCGGCCATCGAACGCTGTGCCGTAAACGAAGGCCGCGCAGCTGGATTTCCCGAAGATTTGCTACCGCTTGTCGAGTTATTAGATGAACACACCCCTGCAGCCTACAACGACCCCGAATTTACTGAGAGGATAGCGTCCGCGATGCGAGCGACCCTCGGAGACGCAAGGGTTCACGATGCCCCGCCGGTTATGGGCGGCGAAGATTTCGGGCGCTTTGGCCCGGCAGCAGATTGCCCAAGTAGTATTTTTTGGCTTGGTGTGTCTAGCAAGGAAATGTTTCAAGCATCCATCGTTAACGGCACCGCGCTACCGAATATTCATAGTGATAAGTTCGCACCTAGCCCATCAGGATCAATTCGCACCGGAGTCTTGGCGATGACCGCGGCGGTGCTAGACTTATTGCAATGACATCCTCGCCGCCAAGTAATTCACAAGAACGCGAATCGCAATATTGGCGACGCAACATTCGTCTTCTGCTTGGCCTGCTAGCGGTATGGGCAACAGTCTCTTTTGGCTGCGGAATATTACTGCACCATTACCTCGATAACTACACCATGCCCGGCACCGAATACCCCTTAGGTTTTTGGTTTGCGCAGCAGGGCTCCATGCTTGCGTTCATTGCTATCGTATTTTATTACGCGCACGCCATGAGTAAGCTAGATCGCGAATTCGACCTGGAAGAGAAATAACATGGACGTTCAAGGCTGGTCTATTCTTTTAATTACATTATCGTTCGCGCTGTATATCGGCGTGGCGGTTGCTTCACGTGCGGGCTCTACCAAAGATTTCTACATCGCTGGCGGCGGTGTTCACCCAGTGGTGAACGGCATGGCTACGGCTGCTGATTGGATGAGCGCGGCGTCCTTCATCTCAATGGCGGGCGCTATCTCATTTATGGGATATGACGGATCTGTCTACTTAATGGGCTGGACTGGCGGATATGTACTGCTCGCTTTATTGCTCGCGCCGTATCTACGCAAATTTGGCAAATTCACTATCCCCGATTTTGTCGGCGACCGCTACGAATCTTCAGCGGCCCGCATCGTAGCGATTATCTGCGCTATTTTCGTATCCTTTACTTATGTAAGTGGTCAAATGCAAGGCGTAGGCATTGTCTTATCACGATTTTTAGAAGTCGATACGACCACTGGAGTGATTATTGGCATGGGAATCGTGTTTTTCTACGCGGTGCTAGGGGGCATGAAGGGGATTACTTACACGCAGGTGGCCCAGTACTGCGTGCTTATCTTTGCCTACATGGTGCCGGCTATTTTCTTAGCCCTGTACATGGTCGGCACACCAATTCCTCAACTTGGCCTAGGGGGCACCCTTGAAAATGGCATGCCTTTACTGGCCAACTTGAACAATCTCCATCTAGATCTAGGCTTCGCCTCCTATACCAGTGGTTCACGGGCCACTATCGACGTCTTTTTCATCACTGCCGCCCTAATGGCGGGTACAGCGGGCCTCCCGCACGTGATTGTGCGCTTTTATACCGTGCCCAAGGTCAAAGATGCCAGGCGTAGCGTTGGATGGGCTCTAGTGTTCATTGCCATTCTTTATACCACTGCTCCGGCTATCGCGGCATTTGCGCGTACAAACCTGTTACAGACCGTTTCCGGGTAAGCCTATGATGATATGCCGGAGTGGTTCAGTAAGTGGGAAACAACAGGCTTATTGGTACACAATGATCTTAATGGCGACGGCTTGATTCAATACACCGGGCCTAACTCTGACGTCCCCAACGAATTGACCGTCCATAAAGACATTATGGTACTGGCAAACCCCGAAATTGCTGGTTTACCCAATTGGGTGATTGCTTTAGTAGCTGCTGGCGGCCTTGCTGCGGCCTTGTCTACGGCTGCGGGTTTGCTACTGGTTGTATCGTCAGCAGTATCACACGACCTCTTAAAACGCTGCCTGAAGCCCAATATCAGCGAACGCGATGAACTGCGTGCCGCGCGTATTAGCGCTGGCTTTGCGGTGTGCTTAGCCGGATGGTTTGGCATCCACCCACCTGGCTTTGTAGCCGAGGTCGTGGCCTTTGCTTTTGGTTTGGCCGCGTCATCCTTTTTCCCTGTTCTGGTAATGGGTATTTTTAGTAAACGAATGAATCGTCTCGGAGCAATCAGCGGCATGGTCGCTGGTATCAGCTTTACTGCGGGCTATATCCTGTGGTTTAAGTTCGTCAGCCCTAAGTCTTCCACCCCTGAAAATTGGTGGTTCGGGATTTCACCGGAAGGCATTGGCACCTTAGGCATGCTGCTTAACTTCTTAGTGGCTGGGGCCATTCACCGCTTTGCGCCGGCGCCCTCCCACGAGACTCAAAGAATGGTAGAGGCGATTCGGACTCCAGGCTCTGCTACTGAATAGCAAACTGACAACTATTGCTCATACGCCGATCTGCGCCAGTCCCAGACGCTGCCTGGAAATATGCCGTTCGTCCCACCAAGTTTGTATTGCCTGGAATGGTCCGCGAAATGACAGATGGCGCAACGCCAGTCACTCCCGTCCCAAGAATTCGAAAGCTTGGGCTGGTCGTGTCTACCAGCAGGGTGCCCATGACACTATTCAGGTTTATGTAGGTTGGAGCAAGTGAGACTAATATCCAATAAGCGTGGCTCGGTTCATCGTGCAATTCTAAGCTGAATGATGAGCCAATTTGATAAGCCCCAGAAACGGAAATGTTTGGGACTATTTCCACATTGGCATCAATCAAAGTCACTGGCAATGGGCCGCCAGAACTGTCGCTGACTATGGTGTTCTGATTAATATCATGAGCAAACTCATCTATAGTGAAACTTATTGGAGCTTGTTGAGTCGCTTGGCTAGCAATGAACGGAACTCTAAATAAATCGCCAGAAACCCCAGAGAATTGACTGCTAGCGGTCAATGCTACACCTAGCAAAAAGGCATATTCGCGAGCAATACCGTCACCCGCTGAAGGCGTACTTACCCAGCCAGAACCATATGGCGGAGCATTAAACATAAAGAGGTCTTGCAATACATCTGTAGGCGCCACAAATGGCGCGAAGGGCATGTGCAAGGAATCAGC
Organism: uncultured bacterium; assembly: GCA_964011335.1. Classification (GTDB taxonomy): domain Bacteria; phylum Planctomycetota; class UBA1135; order UBA1135; family UBA1135; genus JAPKEZ01. Next base: position 1,002 of record CAXGOF010000051.1, on the reverse strand, counting down.
ATCCCAGCCGAACCCTATCTGATAGCCAGCTAAATTAAGTTGCTGTGCATTAGATATTGTTGTTATTAATTCAAATGAATTACCAAAGCGTACCACCTGTGATGTGGGCTCTAAGCTGATCGTAATTTGTGAGGATAATAGTAAAACAAATAGCATCTAGTAATAATACCACAAAAACAAAAAAGACAGGCGCTCGAGAGCGCCTGTCTTAGGTTAAGAAATATTATTCCTTAGAAGCTTACTGACAATGTTGTCCAGAATGTTACTTCATCTTCGCTGCCATCGCCTGGGTTAACCATTGCGTAGCCGAACCAGCCTCCAACGTTGCCATTGAAGTCGTGGCTTACAGAAATATCTGTTTCTTTGTAGTCACCGTTATCAGCTGTAACATCGTTGAATGCGATACGGCCGCCCCAACCTTCTGCTGGGCTAAAGTTAAGACCAATAGTTGTAATTTCAGCACCATTGTCCCATGCTCCACCACCTGAACGGTCGCCAAAGCCACCTACACCGTGAGTGATAGCGCCTGCAGTATCAAAGTCACTGTCTGCATTTGACATTGAAATGTCAACGCCGCCATTGCTGATACCAGGAAGTGATGAGAGAACATCAAGCTCGATGCTTGTCGCGATGGCCCAAGCTGTTCCTGAAGTATCGGCCTGATCGTACTGAGTGTATTCAGCATCGTAGCCGAAGCCCATTACTGCGCCAGAAAGATGTGCACCTTTCCAGTTTTGGCTATCGTCTGCTTCCATGCGTATAGCGTATGGAGTCATGTTGATTGTGCCTAGAGCACCTGTATCAAGAGCATAGTCCATAGACAATGTGTAAAGCATATCGTCACCGACAGTGTTACCATTTTCGCCTGTACCAGCTTTATCATTAACATCGTCATCATCCTGGTTTAGCATGGCGAAGTTCATGTTCATTCCGCCCATGTCGTGTGAGTACCAAACTCCTGACATAGTGTTTGGGTTATTTGCCCAATCAGAAGAACCGATG
>CAXGOF010000050.1:0-9920 GCA_964011335.1 uncultured bacterium | reverse complement strand
CTCAAGACCTTGACATTGACGTCGCATGCGACAGCGACATTTATTTTTCTTTAGACGAAGCCTGCCAGCCACATACGCTCGGCCCTATCCCAGGTGCTTTCCCGCCTTCACTCTCCAATGAGTTCACTGTCGAATTCTACCCGCAGGTGCTTCCTGGTGAACCATTGCCGGGTGCGACTATCCCTTTGGCTTATACCGTAAGTCCTGTAAGCCCGTTCAACTTCACTGAGTTCGTCGTTAGTCCAGTGGTTCCTTTCCCCGGGCAAGACCCGCTTGGTGCGAGATCAACTGCTGAAGTAGCGTACTTTCATAAATCGGCTGAAGATTTGTTCGGCAACCGCGATAATGCATCTCCTGACAGCTCGCTAATCTCATTCGTTGTTGGCTCAGATTGCCCGGGATTGGTGAATGCACCTGTAATGCCAGGTTCTCTGATGATAGCTTCAAATGAAGGAATGAAGGTGCTCGATCTTGACGGTTTTGGTCAGGGCACTGGCGACCCAACTCATGACTTCATTCGTACGGAATATAATGTTACCTTTGACGACGACTACGGCAATATTCCAATGTCCGGCGATATTTCGAAGTTCCCATTTAATCCGAACCTCTCATTGCAAGGAGTCTTTCCACCGCTAACGGCAGCCACTACAACACTTGCTGGCGGCTCGCGTGGTGTGTTTACCCTAACGCAAAATACATCTCTAGAGACTGCTTTAACGTCTAGGACCTCGATGGGGTCTATTGCCGATGTAATGATTGGCCATCCACTTGACCTGGCTTACAACAACTTTGAATGTATCTCTGGTGGGCAAAATAATTGTGCAAGCTTGGCTTTCCAAACAATTCCAGGAAGTACAACGGGGGGGCGCGGTAATAATATTACTAACGCGCCGCATCCAAACCCACCACGCTTAGAGTTATCCCCTTCTTGCTACTCACCATTGATTCAGGCTGAAGAGCCAACGTTGATGGGCCTTACAAGTACGTTAGCGCCAGGAAACGCCTTCGGCAATCCAGCGACTGGCCAAAAGCCTTCAGGCTTGCTTACAGAATCACTTAGTTACGGTGGCTTCTGGGGACCGGCTCCAGCTCAAACGGTATGTCCAACATTCGTGCTGCGCCAACAGGTCGGTCACTTTTTGTTTTTGCTAGATGCAACCAATTCAGAAATTGTGGTCCTTAACTCGAACCGCATGTCCATTATCAAGCGTGTTCCAGTAGTGAGTCCACGCGACTTAGCGATCTCACCTGACTTAAACATTCTCGCTGTATCAAATAACAGTGCTTCAACGGTTACCTTTATTGACACCGACCCGTTCTCTCCAACTTTTCTCGAAGTAATCAAAGTGGTAAGCTTAGTTGACAGCAACAATCGTCGTGCACTTGGACCGACTGAAATGGTATGGCAGGGCGACGGTGAAGATGTGCTAGTAATATGTGATCGTTCAGGTTCATTGGCTCTAGTGTCAGGCAACGGACTTGAAGTCCGTAAAATCATCTCTGGTGTTGCTAGCCCGAAATTGTTGGCTGTGACCGATCGTAGCTCATCTGTCTACACGACAGGGCTGTATTATGCCTATGTCGTTTCAGAGACGGGTAGCATGAAGATTTTTGAATCCGGCCCAGATGGTTTGCAAGGTATTGGGTACGACGAGTTCATCGGCGAACCTTTGCTGGATGGCCGCAGTGGTTTCGAGAATCCAAGTGCGATGTTGATTAATCCCGGTTCAACTAAACACTCTGTGTTTGTCGCATATGCGCCAACAACTGGTGCAACCATTGATGACGTTTGGCTAGATTCATCGCCTACTGGCCCATTGACTATTCGCTTGGCTCCTGGCGTTGTGAGTGACCCAAGTCGTCGTGGTAAAGAATGGTTGATGATTAAGCAATACAAAGATGTGTTCTCTTCGTCTTCAATCCGCGATTTAGCAGTCGATGACCTAAATAACTTTGGTTCGATTTCAACGACATACTCCGTGTTTGGTGGTGGCAATCTCGTGCACCATAGCTCAAAAGCTTTGTCCCGCGCTGGTTCTCCTGTGTCGTTCCCTCGCTTCTTATTTGCAGCTTCTTCAGCTGGTTTCATTGACGTGTTGAACATCACCGAAGGTACTGTCGCTGTTCCACCGATTCGAGTCGAAGGCGTCTCAGTTCTTGCACACTACTGGCGTCAGTAATTCACGAGCAATGCTCAGCACTCGATAAAACTTTCATTGAATGGTGGCCCCTGCAGGGAAGCAAGTGCAATCTATGTTTGGCGAAATCGCTGAACGCTATGATTTTTTAAACGGCTTTCTTAGCTTTGGCATCGACCGCCTTTGGCGCCGCAGGGCAATTAAAAGTGCAGCAGTCAGCGCAAACGATACGGTCTTAGATTTATGTTGTGGTACTGGAGACTTGGCCATTGCTTTCGCTGCCGAAGGCTGCCAAACGATTGGAGCCGATTTTACCTATCAAATGTTGGCGAAAGCGCCATCGAAGGCTGATAAAAAGAAAGTCAATGTCGAGTGGGTGCAAGCAGATGCCCAGCAGCTACCCTTCGCCGAAGACAGTTTTAACGTAGTTAGCATCGCCTTTGGTATTCGTAATGTTGAGAATGTCGAACTCGCGATACAGGAATGTCACCGAGTCTTAAAAGAAGGCGGCCGGCTGGTGGTGCTCGAATTTTTCCCTATTCCGAATCCAGTGTGGCGTTTTTTGTTTCGCTTGTACTTTTTGCGAGTGCTACCGGTTATTGCTGCAGTGGTACGGGCAGGGCGCACGGGTGCTTATACTTACTTACCAGAAAGCGTCGACGCATTTTATACGGCTAACGCCTTCGCGAAATTGCTAATATCTAACGGGCTCCAATTGTTGTCCGATACCGCCCTTACGGGTGGTGTCTCTCGCTTGTTCGTCGCTGTTAAAAAATCATAGTGAATTCTCTAGGCGCACCTTTTCGCCGCGATCCAGCTGTCAGCTTTTTGATGCTGCTGCCATTGGCACTATTGCATCTTAGTGGCTACTCTTCGGCTGGACTTAGAGAATCGTGGCTGGTCGAATACGTGTTAGTGCAGTGGCAACCCTACGCTTTGCCGGTATTGGTACTGTTATTGATTGCGGCGATTTTGTGGTCGATTGGCCGAATACGCTCTTTGGAATTACCTTGGCGCGGTGGCGCGACCCTTATTTTTGCTGAAGCATTGTGCTGGGCGGTAGCACTCGGGCCACTACTTAGTTTCTTGAGATCGGCGATTGATGTCGAGCTACTGCCGTTGCTCGTCACCGGCGGGAGCGAAGGTTTATCAGTGCATGCCAAGCTGTCTATTGCAGCTGGCGCCGGCCTCTACGAAGAATTGGCGTTTCGAGTGGTGGTACTTGGTGGCCTTGCAATACTCTTGCGAGCTTTTTTTCTCAACTTTTTTAGTGATGCAATCGCTCGCAAAGTTGGCTTTGCGATTGCTTTATTTGGCTCTGCGATTCTTTTCGCCGCGGCTCATGGCATGATGGGGGATCAAAGCGCATTCGAGACAGGGCCGTTGGTCTATCGTAGCCTAGCGGGCATCGCCTTTGGCTTGCTATTCTGGTTTCGTGGACTCGCAATTTGTGCCTATGCACACTTTGCTTATGATGCCATCTTGCTGATAAAATTAGACTAATGGAAAACACTAATAATCCACCACGCCGAGTTGTCCTTGCTGTCAGCGGGGCGAGCGGAGCAATCTACGCAGTGCGTTGCTTACAAATGCTTGTCGCTTCTGATATCGAGGTCGAACTGATTTATTCCAATGCGGCGCGGCGTGTGTTGATGGAAGAATGCAACATTCATTTTGATGGCGATTTAACTGTCTTACTTTCGGACCCGGCGACCCATGCATTAGTGGCAGTGCATGCGCATGATGACATCGGCGCACGTCCTGCATCTGGCAGTGGTCTTGGTGAGGCAGTTATTGTGTTGCCATGCTCGCTTTCAACGTTGGCGGGTATCAGTTGCGGTAGTGCGGCGAACTTGATTGAACGCAGCGCGCAGGTAGCGCTCAAAGAACAGCGTAAATTAGTAATAGTACCGCGAGAAACTCCATTGTCACGAACCCACTTAGATCACATGTCGCGGTTGGCTTGGGCAGGGGCGACAATTTTGCCAGCTAGTCCAGGTTTCTATCACCGTCCACAAAGCATTGAGCAATTAGTCGATCAGGTGTGTGCCAAAATATTAGGAGTGTGTGATATTCCGCAATCAACTGTTGGCCCTTGGACAGGATCTGCAACGGATGAATAGTTCATTACGCAAGACTTTGCGTATGATTAAATTCGAGCACAGTGTGTTCGCTTTGCCCTTTGCTCTCAGCGGTGCTGTTATCGCTGCTAACGGCATGCCGCCATTTGCCGACTTTGGACTACTGGTGTTGGCTGCGGTGTTCGCACGCTCAGCAGCGATGGCTTATAACCGCATCCACGATCGTCATCACGACGCGTCAAACGAGCGCACTGCGAACCGTGAATTAGTCGTCGGCGCTTTGTCTGTGCGCTACGCGATTATCTTTACTCTTCTTTGCAGCTTTGCTTTTATTGGGATAGCATTTTTGCTCACCCCAGTTTGCGGATGGCTGTCGCTACCGTGCCTTGCGGTGTTACTAGGCTACTCACATCTGAAGCGCTATTCGTATCTGTGTCATCTAGGTTTAGGCATCGCATTAGGCTTGGCTCCAGCCGGCGCATGGTTGGCGGTTAACAAAAGCTTTGATGGCGACTGGCAATTACCGTTAATCATCGGCGCTGGCGTTAGCTTGTGGGTTGCCGGTTTCGATTTACTCTATGCCATTCAAGATATTGAGCATGACTTGCAGCAAGGCACCTTCTCTATACCTGCTAGATTCGGTATGAAGGCGACTAAGTGCGTTGCGATGGTTTGTTTCATGAGTGCCGTGGTTTTATGGGGTAACGGCAATCAACAATTAGGTTTAGGGCCTATCTCAATGCTTGGCCTAGCGCTCGTCGCGGTTTTATTGGCTGTCGAACTGTTCTTGGTACATCGCTATGGCAAAGAGAAAATACCGATGGCCTTTTTTAAGGTCAACGCCTGGGTGCCTATGGTGTATTTCCTTAGCTTAGTGGCCGACATTAACTATTAGGCGATTTTAAGCTATACACATGGCCGTAGCTCGCCCCAAGCAACTTGATCCTGGCACTGAATATCGTCAGTGGTGTGGCTTGGCGCGTGATGGCAAATTGCCACGATTACTGCTAATACTGCCGCCCAAAGGCGATGAAGATGTCTGGTTCGGTGAGCAAGTCGCTTCTGCGGCGCGCGAATACCTAGCTACTCAAGATGGCATCGACATTCTAGATATCGACGGCGGCTCGGCTGACTTCGATGTGGACAGCGTCGATAGTTTTTTGAATTCACAATCCTTGTTTGCCACTCGGCAGGCGCTAATATTTAGCCGCGCAGCGAAGGCGATTACTAAGTACCCACGCCTTGCCGAGCGCTTGCTGGAAGTGGCGAGCAGCGGCGAAGGGCCTGAGTTCATGGTGGTGCATACAGGCGCATCGACGTCTAAGGGTGTGAAGGCATTGAGTGCGACGCGGATTAAAGCAGCAACTAAATTGCGCTTCCGACAACTTTATAGCGATCCGCCACCATGGCGCCCCGAGCCGGATGCTTCTGAGGCAGCACAATTTGTTGCAGCTGAGGCGCGACTGCAAAAAATAACGATGCAGCGTGGGGCGTCTGGCAGTTTAGTGGCATTAGCCGGTTCACGTCCTGCAGATTTGCTGCAGGCGATAAATCACTTTTCATTGCTGGGCTTAACCAGTGTTGGCGAGCAAGATGTACGCGATGTCGCTTCGCATTCGGCCGAGGGCTCTGCCTTCGACTTTGCCGACTTTGTTTTGAGCGGGGATTCCGTTAGCGCTTTGCGGTTGTTGACTAAAATATCCCGGCAAGGATTACGCGCTTGGGGCGGCAAACGCGTTTCTATCCGCGATGCCTTTGCGTTGTTAATGTCGGCGGTTAATAGTGAAGTTACCAAGACAGCGGCGATTATCGAGTTTATGGCGCATACGCCTGATTTAGAGCAGGCGATTAAGGCATCGGGCAGCCGTCCGAGCAAACCGGTTATTTCTAAAATACAAAAGCGGTTGGCAGTGTGTGATGCGTCGCACATCAACAAAATTAACGCGGCAATTCTGCAAGCCGAAAAGAATCTAAAAGTCGAAGGGTGGCGTGACACCATCCATATCTTGGAAATGTTTGTGTTTCGTATTTTAAAGAGAAAATAAATGAGTGTGATTCGTCAGTTACCGCGGTTGGTGGTCGATCAAATTGCTGCTGGTGAAGTCGTCGAGCGCCCAGCGTCGGTGGTTAAAGAACTTGTTGAAAATTCTTTAGATGCCGGTGCAGACCATATCGATGTCATCCTCGAAGAGGGGGGCATTCGGCGTATTGAGGTTCGCGACAATGGTGTGGGTATTGCCCGCGATGATTTGGAGTTGGCTTTGTCTTCGCATGCTACGTCTAAATTGAGCGATGCCTCCGACTTGCAAGCAATAGCCTCATTAGGCTTTCGCGGAGAGGCCTTAGCATCCATCGCTTCCGTGTCGCGTATGGAAATGATTTCCTGGCCCCGCGATGTCGAACGCGCGGCTAAGATTAGCGTTGACTTTGGTACTCAATCCGCCGTTCAAGATTGCGCCGGTGCCAGAGGCACGCGCATTACGGTTTGCGATTTGTTTTCCGAGCTTCCCGCGCGACGCAAGTTTTTAAAGCGCCCATCAACGGAAGCTAGTCACGCTATTGCTTGGGTTGAACGTTTGGCTTTGGTGCATTCTGGTGTTGGCTTCAGCGTGCAACACGATGGCAAGATGATGTTCAAAGTAAATGCTAGTGACGACCTCAGTGCGCGCTGCGCCGCGGTTTATGGTACGAAACTAAACGCCGATATGATTGGCATCGATCTGCCTTCTGAGCACATTCAATTCACTGCGCGTATAGGCCCACCAGAATCCGCGCGGCGCGATGCGCGTAAGGTACACATGTTCTTGAATGGTCGCTGGGTTCGCGACCCACGTTTGTTGCGGGCGGTGCGCGAAGGCGTAAAAGAATTCGTGCCGCACGGTTATTATCCCACTTTGTTTATGGCGTTAAATATGGCGCCAGAAAGCATTGATGTCAATGTGCATCCACAAAAAACGGAGGTGCGTTTCCGCGACGAGCGTATAGTGTTCGGGCGCATTGTAAACGGCTTGCGCCAATCGTTGGCAGGGGCAAATTGGTCGACACGTTCGGCGGGTGGTGTCGGCGGAGCTTACACAGCGTCTTCCTCTACCCAATTCGGTGGCGAATCGATGTTTGAAGGTGGTGGTACTTATAGCCAGCATCCCTTGGCAACTGCCGACGCACGTCCGATAGGTGCCATTGATGACACCATTGGCACACAAAACTTTTTGTCGGTGCGTAATACTTTCTTGTTTCGCGAAATAGAAGGTGGTGTTGAAATTATTGACCAACATGCGTTGCATGAACGAGTCAATCTCGAAGAGCTGCGCCGCGAAATCCGCGAGGGTGAAGTGGTTATGCAGCCTCTGCTAGTGCCCGCTTTAGTGGAGCTCAGTCGCGAAGAAGTTCAGTCGTTGGTTGACAACAAAGCGGTATTCCGCAAACTTGGTGTCGATGTGTCTGAGTTTGGCACGACAACCTTGGCTATCAATGGGGTGCCTGCACGTCTTAAAAAGTTACGTGCAGAGTCTTTGGTCGAAGACTTGCTAGAGATTTTGGGCCAATCACGTGCACCATCGCCAGAGCAAATTCAAGAAGAAATGTTGTATTCGATGTCGTGTCGCTCAGCGGTCATGGCAGGCGATTACGTTGGCGAAGATGCGTTGCGTTCGCTATTAAAGCGTGGCGGCGACTTGCCGCAAGATCGTACTTGCGCCCACGGCCGACCGGTGCGCGTGTTCCTTAGTTACGTTGACCTTGAGAAGGCTTTTTATCGCCGCTAGGCGGCGATGGATGCGGACCCCAGCTTAGATGATGTATTTCGTAAATGCGCTGTGGCAGAGCATTGCTGTCGTCGCTATCGAATTCGCATAAGACTTGCGGGATTTGACGCCCCACGTAAGCCTTGTACGCCAAAGTCGAAAAGCGTTGGAACTGCACCTGCTTTTGCTCGTCGTCGTACAGGATAAAATCAACCATGCCTGGAAGCACTTGTTCAGCTTCTAGATGAATGCGGTAGGTGTAAAGCTGCTGCTGGCGTGTAATCGTACCTTCAAGAATACGCGTGCCTGTATCGCTCTTCGTTAGCTTGGTTGGCGGACTGTTATCGGCGAACTGTCCTAAATCGAGCAGCATCATTAAGTCGGAGCTTAACTCCAGGCCATCTTCAATCGCCTGGCGATCTTCAGTGAATTCTCTGCCGGATAATATTTGCTTTTCTTTGCCTGGCTGGCGTAGCCAATATTCTTTGCCGTCAAAGCCCTTTCGTATTTGCGTGTTGCTCTCTACATCGTCGATAGCTAGCTCGAATGTTTCTTGAGGGCGGCTGGTATAGTTCAGAAAGAAACCAAATTCACGTGGATGCTCGCCGCGTTCACGCAAAAACAGTTGAACCCCAAAACGAGTCATGGCAGTGGCGTTTGCATCGCTAAATTGTGCCGCAGCTACCTCATGCATTAAAGCCTCAGCCTCGGTGGAAGTGCTGTGGGTTGTGTCTTGTGTAACGAAGCTGGCAAGAAGATACAAGAAGGGCGTCGCAATGCTCATTTGATTGTAATAGGATACGTCCCCGATGTCTTTTTTACAGACCATTCCTGAATTTCATAGCACAGCAAACAGAGTAACGTTGCTGGGCATAACTGACCAGCGCTTTAAGCGTGGCATCGTTCAAATATTGTTTGAATTGCCGCTCGATGCCAGCCGCGCCGCTCGCAGTTTGCTACTTGACGTTCTCGAGCAAGGCTCTGCACAGTTTCCTGACCAAACCAGCTTGGCTCGAGAGTCGCAAAACCTTTTTGGCGCCTCTTGTGAACTTTACACCGAGCGATCTTGTGAATCTCACATAGTGGGCATCCAGATAAGCTGCCTTGGTGAGCAGTTTCTGCCACCTGGCGAAGAAGTGTTAGTGCCCATTCTTAATCTTGCTACAGGCATTCTTTTTGAGCCTCTTCGTGGGCAGGGCGCAGGAGAATTTTTCGAGACCAAGTATCTAGAGCGCGAACGCAAAAATTTGCTTGATATGTTGGACGAGCGCAAAGATGACCGCAGTGAGTATGCTAGCGAAAGATTTAAAAGCGTGATGTGTGCTGATGAAGAGTACGGCAAGCTTTCATGGGAAAGCTCCGAAGCCGTTGCCGCAGTGACAGCGCAGCAACTTGAAGACGCGCGCCTCGAAATTATTCAACGTGCCGAAGTAACTATTATTTGCTCAGGGGCAGCAAATGTCGATAAAGTTAAGCACTGGGCGGTGCAGCGGTTTGATATGCAACGCGATGTCATTGCACTCGCTGAGCCATCTATTAAATTCCCTAGCGCATTGCGCCACGTGAACGAGCATCTCGAAATGGAACAAGCTAAGCTACACATTGGTTTACGTTTACATCTTCCCCAGGAAATAGCCGACCGTGAAGCACTCATTGCTGCGTGTTCCATTCTGGGCGGTGGTTCGCACGGACGTCTATTCCAAAAAGTGCGCGAAGAAAAATCGTTGGCCTATGGCATTTACTCGCAGCTGCATGGTCGTAAACACATCCTGTCGATAAGTGCTGGCATTGACGCTAGCTCGGCGGCGGAGGTGGAGGCCGAGGTGTTCAAGCAAATCGATTTGCTGGCAACCGAAGGCCCTACAGCTCACGAGATTGAACTGTCTCAGGCCAATCGCTTAAACGGCTTAGCAGCGCTCGCCGATTCGCCAGGTGCGATGGCTTCGTTCTATCATGGT
>CAXGOF010000049.1:0-9931 GCA_964011335.1 uncultured bacterium | reverse complement strand
CTACACTCTTTCCCTACACGACGCTCTTCCGATCTTTCCCGCAACCCACGATGGGGCAGTGCTATTACCGATAATAGCGGGAGTGCCACAGGCCATTGCCTCGAGAACCACTAAGCCGAAGCCCTCGTTCAATGACGGGAACAGTAAAGCGAGCGCATCTTGGTAGTAGCGCAACAATTCAGCATCTGACAGGTGTTGAACCCACTTAATGCGATGCGCGTGACGCGAGTTTTGCATTTCACCAATAAACTTTTCGTAACCCCAGCCTGGGCGGCCAATGATGACCCAATCAGGGGCGAGGTCGCGATCCCAGCATTGTTCGAGCGCTTTGAGCGCGCGTCGATAATTTTTGCGTGGTTCGAGGGTACCGACAGTTAGTAGATAGCCATCATCCTTGGAAGCCTCTCGGGCTGGCCTAAAGAACTTGCTAACCCCATGTGGAATCACATGAATATCATCGCGCTTGGCACCAAGTAATTCTGCATCACGAATACCTGGCTCAGAAACGACTAAAATTTCGTGTGCGTTTTGAATATTTTTGCGTACGCGATCGAGAAGCTTCGAGGTGTCCCAGCCGTGAAATTTTGGTTCAGAGACAAAGGCCGCATCATGTAGGGTCATTACGCGACCTGCAGACCGCACCGAAGGATAGTTGTAGTCGGTGTAATGGAAAGCACTGACTGCTGCTGGGATACGTCCAGCGTCAAGGCCGGGCAATTTATGCAAGTGGTCCATTAGGCGCCCGGGAAGCCATCCGAAATTCATTTTGTGACGATCGGCTGCTAACCCAGGAGGTATATGCCGTCCGCCGCGCCACGATGTGGCGAACATTTGCAAATACACGGCCTCTTCTTCGGGAAGATGCGTTATTGCCGTGGCCAATTCTCGCACGTAGCGGCCAATGCCGGCGTAGTCGAACAGTGCGGGACGAATGTCGAAGCCAATGTTAAGCATGCGTAAACCTTAACTCATTTCTAAGATAACTGCCTTAGTAAATTGCTCGGTATTTAAGGAACCGCCAAGGTCACTAGTAGTGTTGCCCGATGAAATTACACTGCGCACAGCGGCGTCGAGCTTAGTGCTAAGCTCGCACTGGCCTACGTGGTCTAACAACATACTGAAGGCCCATAAAGCTGCGGACGGATTGCATAAACCTTTGCCCGCGATATCTGGTGCGGTGCCGCCGGCGGGGTCGAACATCGCCAGTAGAATATTGCCGTCATCGTCGAAAGAGTATGAAGCGCTTGCTCCAAGGCCGATGGAGCCAATCATGCCACATGCGGCATCAGATAAGAAGTCGCCGTATTCATTTGGTGTAACGACAACGCTGTATCCCTCTGGATTCATAATCAATTTAGCAAGTAGCGCATCGAACAATTCACTCTCATGACCGACATTGGGGAACTTTTGCGCAACTCCAGCAGCGACCTCTTCGAACAAGCTATCAGTGCTTCTCTGAATAGTGTATTTAGAAGCACTTGTTACATTCGCGCCAATTTTCTCGGCGAGTTTAAAAGCGAACATAGATGCCTGGAAGCTAGGGCGCCGCTCAATCAGACGAATAGAAATCGCAGAGTCGGCCCCGATTCTGCGTCCCGGGTCTTCGTAAGTGCCGCCAGTTGCGATACGCACCACGTGTAAATCGACCGTGCCACGAATCCGTGTTTCAACGCCAGGGATAGTGGCCACAGGGCGGTGAATCACTGAAAAGTCAAAGCGATCGCGTAACACTTTATTGGGGCTGGCGTCTTCAGTCACAGTAGGGTACTTCATCGCTACACGGCATTTACGCATCGCTTTTTCGGCATCGTTATAAGAACCTTCAGCATCGGTGCGCCGACGTTCGAGGGTTAAGTCGACATCATGAAAAGTAATGTCGATAGGCAAAGCATCAGCAACAGCGTGGACGGCTACCGATAGTTCACTAGAAATGCCATCTCCGTGGAATTCGGCGATTTCAAGAGGTAGGGATGTGCTCATTTGGCGGGTATACTACCATCTATAGCGGATCGGCATGTACGGTAATAGTGGCGTTTGTCAACCTACGACTAATGGCTTCTCCGACGTCTTCACTGAGGTCGTGTGCCTCTACGAATGATAAATTGCGCGCTAAGTCTAAATGCAGCTCGATGAAAATATCAGCGCCCGAACGCCGCGAGCGCAAATCGTGAAAACCTGAAACGCGTGGCGCAAAGTTTTGCACAGCCTCAAGAATCGCGCGCGACTCTTTAGCCTTAAGGCCGCTGTCCATAAGCATTTCAATCGCGCTTAAAAATGTTTCGCGGGCGCAGTTGAGAATAATTAATGCGATGCATAAACCAACAACCAAGTCGGGCCAGCGCGTATCGAGAAAATGCCCGGTACTTAATCCTATAATCACGCTTAAGTTAATAAGCAGATCGCTAGTGTAGTGTTTCGAATCGGCAGCCAGTGCCGGCGAGTTGGTTTTCCCCGCAGCGTTTTTCAGATTGCGCACCAACCAAAGAGTGGCAACGGATGAAATAAGCATTACCGCAATACCAATAGGAGCTCGACTTACACCGCTGTCGTTAGCGTTGAAAAAACGCGATACTGTGTGAGCCACCAAGGTTAGGCCCGTTGCCAAAATTAAAATACCTTGAAACAGCGAGGCTAGGCTCTCTGCTTTGCCGTGGCCCCAAGGGTGGTCGGCATCTGCGGGGCGTTCGGCTTTGAGAATTGCCCACAGCACCAATAGCGAGGCACAAGCGTCAAATAAAGAATCCGCAGCCGAACCAAGAATTCCGGATGAATGAGTTGCCAAGAAAGTGATACTCTTTATGACTACCAAGCCCAAAGCCACTTTCACCGTCGTCTTGGCGGTGAGCGAACGCAAGTTCTTTTGTAGTGGGTTAGGCGGCATTGTCATTTACCTAAAGATAGACTTCCCCTGTGATTAGACCAAGACTCATTTTGCTGTTAGTTGCCGTTTTAGCGGCTGCGGTGATGTTTGTGTTTCTTTCAGGCCCTGACATTGCCCCAGGACCAGTTGTTGTGGAAGTCGAAGATGTGCAGGAACCAGAGATGCAAGGCGCCGAACTCGAAGAGGTTGCATTACCGTTACTGGGTAGTGGACCCCTTCAGGTACACCTCGAATATTTGGGTGACGCTAATTACCAATCACCCACTTACGACGGCAATCTCAGCGGCAAAGTTTTAAACGTATATGGGAAGCCACTACCTTTGGCACGTATTGAAGTAGTTGGCGGACCGCAAAACAAAAATTTTGCCATCAGCAATAGCGAGGGCGAGTATCAATTGCGCGGACTGCTGCCCGGCATGCACATCTTTCGTATCTATTCCGGGGCAAGTGCTGAAATAGTACGTATGCAATATGTTGCACGTAAAACGACTCGTGACTGGCACATTGGGCAATCCATCTCGGCCACGTTCGAAATTCGCGATCACGAAAACAAAGTTCTCGAAAATGCGAAAGTGCGCAGCGATTTTGGTTTGCGCGAAGCAGTATCGAATGAAAAGGGTATTGCGGTGCTGCATGGCATCCCGAGCGGCGGGCGGGTAGTTATTGATGTGTTTGCTGAGGGGCATGTTGCGACACGTCATGAATTGAATCTCTATGCTGCCAACACCACCGATGTTATTAAGTTATCGCCACTAGAAAAAGGTGGCCGCCTCGCTGGTCGTGTAAAGTCATGGCCGGGTGGCGATTTGCCAACGATTACGATTGTGCCTCGCACCGCTGAAAGCCGTAGTGGCATGACCGTATGGGAAAAGTTTCAGGATGTCCCTGTCGATAACGAAGGTTATTTCTCCTTTGACGATTTGCCAACCAACCAGCTGCTAGATATTCGCGTTAATCATGCGCAAGGTATTTGTGAACCGCGTGGTCGTGCGCTGACTGCCGGCAGACAAAGCCCGACGCGTTGTGATTTTATAGTACGCTTGTCGCAGGCGAAAGTGAGTGGCCGTGTAATCAGCGAACATGGCAAATCAATAGCAGGCGCCGCAGTCGAATTACTGGCTGACTCCCCCTTAAAGGTTTTAGCAGCTATGTATCCTTCAATAGGCAGCCAGAGGTTGTCGGCACGCTTGCCGATGCCATCGCAGTTGAGAAGAACCACCCGCACTGACAAGCGTGGCGCGTTTAGCATTGCCTTAGGGGATCACATTCAAGGCACCGGTAGTCTACTGCTCAATGTTGATATGAAAGGTATGGTCAGTACTCAACGTGTGATAAAGAAAGTAGGAACCATGGTCGAGGTGACTCTGCGCAACCAGCGCGGCGGTGCATCGCTTACTTTGTCACGACGGCTTGACGGGATATTGCCGCGGTGCGAATGGCCGACAGTGCCGGATGCGTCCGAAGCTGCTGGCGAGCGCGTTAGCGAATTGCTCGAAGGGTATTACCGGCTGCACATTTCTCGTGGGTCCCAAACGATTTTCCGAGAAGACAAGTATTGGATATCGGGCGAGACTAAAATAGTACTATGATAACCATTAAGCTCGGCGAAGATTTGTCGGCAGATGTTTTGCGGGCAGTGGCACGCGGAGCAGAAGCTAAATTGGCGCTGCCACCCGCAACCTTAGGGCGAATCAAAAAAGCTCACGCTGCAGTAGAAGAAATCCTGAAAAGCTCAAAGCCGGTTTATGGCGTGTCTACAGGGTTTGGTGCGTTGGCTAAAGAGCGCATTTCTCCAGAAGATAGTGGCGCGTTGCAAAGCAACTTATTACTGTCCCACGCGGTTGGCGTTGGCGATGACATGTCGGCCAATGAAAAGCGACTGGCTTTATTGCTGCGCATTCAGTCGATGTGTCGTGGAGTTTCGGGTGTGCGTCCGCAATTGGTGCGCTGGTTAATAGCAATGTTTCATTCGGGCTGGTTGCCTCGCGTTCCCGAGCAAGGTTCGGTCGGCGCCTGCGGAGATCTGGCTCCGTTGGCACATATGGCTTTACCTGTTATTGGTGCCGGAGAGATGATCAGCCCTAAAGGTAAAATTGTTTCTAGTAAAAAGGCGCTTAAGAAAATAGGGTTAGAGCCTCTCGAGCTTGTCGCAAAAGAAGGATTGGCGTTAATTAATGGCGTACAAATTTCAAATGCGATTGGGCTAGCGGCATGGGGCGCAATGTGTGACTTGTCCGTGACAGCGGACATCGCCGGCGCATTATCATTAGAGGCGCTAATGGGTAGCCATTCGCCATTTGATGCACGGGTCACAAAGGTTCGCCCACATAGCGGGGCTGCTGCAACGTCGGCGAACATGCGCAAGTTGTTGGCTAAATCGCAAGTCAAAAAATCGCATGCTCAATGTGAACGTGTTCAAGACCCGTATTCTTTTCGTTGTATTCCGCAGGTGCACGGTGCAGCTAAAGATGCTCTTGCTCACCTTGGCGAGACTTTGATTCTAGAGGCAAACTCTGCCACTGATAATCCATTAGTTTTCCCGGACGTAGGTGACTCTATTTCGGCGGGCAACTTTCATGGGCAACCGATTGCAATGCCACTCGATTATGCTGCCAATGCCATTTGCGCATGGGGCAACATTTCGGAACGTCGTATGAGCACATTGATTCACCCTTCGATGTCAGGGTTGCCGGCGTTTCTTACGCCACACCCCGGCTTGAACTCTGGATTGATGATTACCCAGGTCGTGTCGGCGGCTTTAGTGAGCGAAAATAAAAATCACGCGAATCCCGCAAGCAGTGACACTATCACCACTTCTGCTGACCAGGAAGACCATGTTTCAATGGCCAACTTTGCCGCACGTAAGCTGCGCACGGCGGTGATAAATGCTCAACGCGTTATCGCAATTGAATTACACGCTGCCGCACAAGGCCGTGAATTTAATAAGGCAGTAAGGGCCGGTGTCGGCGCACAAGCAGCCTATGAGTTCATCCGTAAGAATGTTTCGCCGCTTAAAAACGATCGCTATATGACTCCTGAGTTAGATCGTATTACTGCCTTGGTTGCAGATGGTTCAATCCGAATTGCTGTCGAGGGCGAAGTGGGCAAGCTACGTGAGTAGCAGCGGATCAAAGTTCGTTATTTGGGTGGCGCTCATTGGCAACAGCGTGATCTCAATTATTAAACTTGGAGCAGCATTTATATCTGGCTCGTCGGCGATGCTGTCGGAAGGCATTCACTCTTTAGTCGACACGGGCAATCAAGTATTATTGCTTTACGGCATTAAACGCGCAGCCAAACCCGCCGATGAAAACTTTCCTTTTGGCCACGGCAAGGAAATATACTTTTGGTCATTCGTGGTGGCGGTTTCAATTTTTGCGGTAGGCGCAGGCGTATCTATCTACGAGGGTATACACCATTTGCGTAACCCGCGTCCGCTCGGGTCCATGACGATGAACTACATCGTGCTTAGCCTGGCATTTGTTTTTGAGGCCTTCGTTTGGTTTTTTGCCGTCAAAGAATTCAAACGCGTAAAAGGTAACCATGGTTTTTTAGACGCTGTTAAACGCAGCAAAGACCCCTCACTGTTTGTGGTGCTATTCGAAGATACTGCCGCCTTGCTCGGATTATTAGTTGCACTAGTGGGAATCTATTTAGGCGACGTCCACGATATCTGGTGGGCTGATGGCGGCGCGTCAGTAATGATCGGATTAATCTTGGCGGGTACTGCGGTATGGTTAGCGTACGAAACCAAAGGCTTGCTCATTG
Source organism: uncultured bacterium (assembly GCA_964011335.1). GTDB lineage: Bacteria > Planctomycetota > UBA1135 > UBA1135 > UBA1135 > JAPKEZ01. The sequence continues at coordinate 3,282 of CAXGOF010000049.1, read as the reverse complement.
GCGAGGCGGCGTCTTCTGCAGAAGTTCAGGGCATCCGCGATTTAGCTAATGTCGTGGACGGCATTGAGCATGTCAATGAGGTGCTTACCATGCATATGGGCCCCGATTATGTGTTGGTTAATTTGAGTGTCGATTTTGACAATAACGCACTTGCAGGGCAGGTAGAAGAAACTATCGCCGCGCTAGATTCTGCTATTAAGCAACGCTATCCTGTGGTTAAGCGTGTTTTCGTGGAAATAGAATCTCGATGAATAAATACTTGTTACAAGCAAAAGTTTTAAGCCCTGGTGGGTCTACCGCCGCGGTACTTAAGCGTCGCCTAGAACTGGTAACCGAAGCTGTTAGCCAGCGTTATTCTGATGTGTTGGCCTGCGACATAAACCTTCTCGATGGCGAAAATTTTCTTTGCGAATTAAATATCGGTGGCGAAGACAGCCTTGCAAGAAGCGGGCGCCTCGTCGAAATGCTGTGTGAGCTGACCTTGCGCTTGACTCCAGTGAAGTGTCGTTTTGCCTTTGGACAAAACGAAAACGAGTTATTGGCTGCTTTCGAGGAGGCACAACGTAATCGCCTATTCTTCGCCGCGCATGGTTTTGACGAGTTGTCTAATAGAAGTTTGACTGGCGCCGTTTCGTCTATTGGCGGATTGCTCTGGGACTGGACCGAGCGGCAATCCCAATTTGTCCGCGCATTATTGCGCGACGGGGTTGTTAGGGTAGATGCTAACAACGATCTCCAATTTGTAAAAGAACGCAAACGGCGTGAGCTGTCTGCGTTCTTTAAGGTTAGCCCCTCGGTCATTACCGAGTGCTTGCAAGCTGCAAATGTTAAGCGTTTTCGTTATCAGGTTTTTACCGCAACGGTGATGCTCGACAAGTCTGTAGCTTGCGAGGTCGTTACTGCTTAAGGAATATCTAAGCGGACAGTGTTACTGTCAGTAACAAGGCCTCCTGATAAAGATTGCAATTCCATGAATGCCGTTTTCCCGCTTGCTCCGCCTGGCACCACCTTAATGACAGCCATTGTGCCAAATGCAGTTGTTATGCCAGTGTGAACGATGCCGTTGAACGATGCGAAGAAAGGGCTTTGATCTGTAAGCGAATACACAATTCGGTAAGGTGCAGATGCTGGAGCATCATATCCACTTAGCCAGAAGCTTGAACCCGCTGCAGGATCATTGCTCGTAGTGGTTAGTGTAATAGTGTTGTTGCCACCACCTCCGCCACCTCCGCCAGCAGCATCAGCCGCTACCATACAGTCGTAGAAGTCAGGGCGTCCGTTGCCAGTGTAGATGTCCTCGCCTGTTGAGCCTAGGTCCACGCAGTTGTCAAACAGCATTTGTTCGATTTCGTTTGGTGTTGAGCTTGGGCTGGCGATCATCATCATTGCTATCACGCCGTTTACGATAGGCGTTGAGAAAGATGTGCCACTTGCAGAGCCGTTGCCGCCACCGTTTGTAGTTGTGCGTATGCTGTCTCCAGGAGCCACAACATCAACCCAGTCACCGTATGTTGACCAGCTTGTGCGATTGTCCGAGGAATTGGTCGCCCCAACCATGATCACGTTTGCGTGGTCGGAGCCGTTAACCCGATTGCCACCGTTGCCAGACGCCCAGCTCATCAAACCATTTTGACTACGAATGTATGCTCCGGCCGATTCCACACTGCTGCTTTCGCCGCCAGAGTAGCTTACTGAAACAGCGCGTGCGCCGTTATCAACAGCCCAACGCGCGCCGTCGGTTAGGTCTGAAAGGTAAGCGCCGCCACCTGATGAATTCGAGCATCGAACAGGCATAAGCTTGATATCCCAAGCCATGCCTACCACTCCAACGCCATTGTTACCAATTGCGCCTACACAACCTAAAGTCATGGTGCCGTGGCCGTTAACGTCTCCGACTTGGCCACCACTCGATTGTTCTTGCCTATCAGCAGAGTTGTATCCTGAAACTAAGTTGGCTTGAAGGTCGGGGTGATTTAAATCAACGCCAGTATCAACAGTGCAAGCAATGAAGACGCCGTCGCCAGTTCCGAAATCCCACGCTTCGGCTGAGCGCATTTTTGAATGTTGCCATTGCGAGTTAAAATTAGGATCGTTCGGTGTAGTGTTCACCGGGTAGAGCATGTAATCAGGCTCGGCGTATTGAATTAAGCCGGTGCCCATAAGAACCTGCGACAGGCTATTTTCGCTTTGGCCTTCAGGTAGAATAATAACGTATTCGTCGGTAGCTTTGACGTATTCAACCAAGCCGTAAGACGAAAGTAGCTGCGACGCTTGATCGCGTGTAGTTTCATTCTGTAGAGGACGAACAATTAAGCGGCCTGTGAATTCACGGACGCCGGCTTGTTCAACGAATTGGGCCACGTCAGTGCTATCGATAGCGCTTTGAGGCGAGGCGAGGATGATGGAGCTAAGTAAGAGGGAGATGTTCATTAATAATGGACGGTAAAAGGGAAGGATTGTTCCATGAATTAGAGAGCTAATTCTGGAGGACGAGCAATTACAGCTTTTGTTGAGTCGATGTAAATCGGTCGCTGCAAAAGACTTGGGTTGTCAACTATAGCAGATAAACAAGACTCAGGAGTGTCAGAAACGGTAAAATTACTACGCATCATCTGCGAGGGGTGTGCGAGGTTGAGCTTTGAGAGCAGGTCTTGAAGCTCAGCGAGAGTGGGTGGTTGATCTAAGTAGTGACGAAATTCAGCGTCACGGCCGGCGTCCGCAAGCAACTGCTTGAGACTTCGACACTTCGATCAGTTTGGGTTAAACCAGACGGTTGCAGACATTTATTTTGGTGGAGAGCGTTTAGTTGTGGTTAGAATACTATTTCTACCCGAGTTGCGTTAGACGAGTAATCTAGAGGAGAAAGGAGTACGTATGCAAAATGCATCGTACGCCCCACAAATGATGAGGGGATTGGCCCGGTGACCATCCGCGCAGTAGCATTTCCAAGTAAGTCCAGATTACCCTGGAAGTCTAAAAAAAAACTAGAGTAAGTCGCAGATCGAGTGATGTTAGTAAATGCGTCAGTATTAATCGGGATATTCAGTCCACCAATAGTTGTTCCAGGAGAAGTCCCCCCCATCGTACCAACCATCGCATAACGGCGACCGGCATTCATGCTCCCAGCGGCGAGGTCGAAATCAACGGCACCTCCAGTGTAGGCATGAAAAATGTTTTCATCTTGAAACATATTAGCTTTTAAATCATTAAGATCAGCTTCTATTATTTTTTTTACTTTTTCTGATGGTTCTTTGTACCCCTTAATATTTATAACTCCTTTAA
>CAXGOF010000048.1:0-10015 GCA_964011335.1 uncultured bacterium | reverse complement strand
TTCCCTACACGACGCTCTTCCGATCTTTAGGGCAAGGCACGCTTTATCCTGACGTGATCGAGTCCGTAGCTGCACACGGCGGTGCTACAGAAGTCATTAAATCTCATCACAACGTTGGCGGTCTTCCAGACGACCTTGAGCTCGATTTAGTCGAACCATTACGTTGGTTGTTCAAAGACGAAGTTCGTGAGCTGGGGCGCGTTTTAGGGTTGCCAGATGCGATGGTAGATCGCCAGCCTTTCCCGGGCCCTGGCTTGGCAGTACGGTGTGTTGGCGACTGTCAGCCGGAACGTATTTCGCGTTTGCGCGAAGCTGACAAAATAGTGCGCGAAGAATTCGAGTCACGCAGCGAGCATCATGGAGTGTGGCAATACTTTGCCGTTCTAACTGGCGCTAGCTCTGTAGGTGTTATGGGTGACCAGCGCACTTACGAGGAGGCCTGTGCGATTCGTGCGGTTCAATCGAATGACGGGATGACCGCTGACTGGGTTTACCCAAGCCGCGAGTGCTTGCAGGCCATCTCAAGCCGTGTCATTAACAATGTGCGCGGTATTAATCGTGTGGTTCTTGATATTACATCAAAACCTCCGGGTACCATAGAATGGGAATAATGGATCAAGTCCTCGAGCATTTCGTAGATAAAGCCAGTTTGGTTTTGGCAACCGTATGTATTTTACTTAGCGGATTGTTTAGCTTGGCTTCCGGGTCGCGGCGTTCAACCAGCAATCGCTTGTCTGTACTGATGGGAGAAAAGTTAGTTTCGTTGCAGCCGTTGCGCAGTGCGATGCAGGCCAAGGCGCGTTCGCAGTTTGCTGCTGGTTTAATAACTATTGCAGGTTTATTGCTTATGCAGTCTATCTTGCTGCCCGTTTCTTATTCTTTCACTTTAGCGACAGGCTTATTGATTGGCATCTTAGCGCTATCTTTGATTACGATATCTTTTCTAGATAAGTTAGTAGAAAAAGCGATACGACGCTCTTTACTGAAGTATATCAACACACATGCTTTTGAATTCGAAGACAATATTGCGCTGTCTCAAGAAATTGGATCTCTGTTCGGTGTAGAAGTTTCTGCCGACGACACGCTTGAATCGTTTCTGAAAAAGCTGCGATTGGCTTTAGGAGTAAAGCAGCCTCCAGCCAAAATGTTTGGTGCGCGCACGCCGCACTATCCGATTAAATAAGTGCTTTCTTGGAGGCGGCCTCTGCGTTTATGCAGTCGATTCACAAATAGAACGCGGTTGAAGTTATTGTCACTCAGGTTCCATCGTCGTTACGGTGATTGATTATTAGCTGGTATTCGCCTACACGGCTATTCCTCTTGGGCAACGTTACCAAAGATTCGTTGGTAGCGTGGTCGACGATGTAAGCATTGCCGGGGCATCGCTTAGCGAAGCGGTACGTTGCCTTAGACAGATAGGTTGCACAAATGTAATGGCGATTAGCCTAGCAATTTCCCCATTGCGCTCGTCGGGTTGTTAGAATAATTCAGTGCGAGTTTTCCTTAATCTATATGGCGGGGTAGCAGGCGACATGTTGGTGTCAGGTCTTTACGATTTAGCCTCTGACGCTGGTGTTGATTTGGTAGCTGTCGATAAGCTATTGGCGTCATTCCCCTTTGGCGAAGTGCAAATGTCTTTTGAACAAGCTGCCCGTCATGGCATTAGCGGTCGCAGCTTCTCGGTTGACGCGGGCATAGATCAGCCACATCGTCATTTGTCCGATGTGCTAGCTATCATCGACGGGCTGGCTCTGAGTAAGCGCGCGCGTAAGTGGTCTATAGCGGCCTTTGATTGCCTTGCAACTGCCGAGGCGAAGGTGCACAACAGCAGCCGGCAGCAAGTTCATTTTCATGAAGTTGGCGCTGTCGATTCTATTGTCGACATCTGCATGGCGAGTTGTTTGCTTGACTTGCTCAATCCACAGAGGGTGTATTGTTCTCCAATTCCAGTCGGCAGCGGCACGGTTCACTGTGAGCACGGTGAAATGCCAGTGCCGGCACCAGCGACTCTCGAGTTGCTGAAAGGATTGCCGAGTTGTGGCTTTGATTTACTTTCTGAACGCGCCACCCCCACGGGTGTGGCCTTACTGCGCGCTTGGCAAGTCGATTTTTCCTCGCGAAGTGCTGCAATTACTAAGCATGTCGGTTATGGCATGGGTAGCAACGATTTTAAAGATCGCGGCAACTTCTTGCGCGTGCAACTTGAAGAGTTTGCTAACGAATCGGAGTGTGTCGTCGAGTTGCGCACGATGGTAGATGACCAAACGGGTGAGGTCATCGGTCACGCCCTAGAAAAATTGCGTCAGGAACAGATATTAGAAGCATATCTGTTGCCCGTTATGGCAAAAGATTCGCGGCCTGGTTTTGAGATTGTAGTTATCTGCGATATCTGTCAGCAGCGCGATGTCAGCCGATTAATGTTTGAATTACTGGGTACGCTTGGCATCCGCAATACTGTTCTTGAGCGTAGCACCTTGAAGCGTAGCGAGTTTGTGCAGCACGGTATGCGTCATAAAATACGCATGCATAGCGATAGCGAACATGTTATTGGTGCTAAGGCAGAATTTAAAGATGTAGTAGTTGAAAGCGAGAAATCTAAGGATTATCCGCGACAGGTACTCGACCGTATAAAGCCTTCTGATGACGCCTAAAATGCCTATAGGGCGACTTGCGCCAAGCCCGACCGGAGTGATTCACCTCGGGAATATCCGCAGCTTTTTGCTGGCGTGGCTCGACATCCGCTCGCGTAACGGTACTTTATTATTACGTGTCGAAGACCTAGATAGCCCTCGGGTTAAAAAGGGGTCTGCCGCGCAATTGATAGCCGATCTTGAATGGTTGGGCCTCGATTACGATTCAGAGATTGTTTTTCAGTCGCAGCGCAGTACGTTGTATGAAGAGGCACTACAGCAGTTGAGCCGTCAAGGCAATGTATATCCATGTGTTTGTTCGCGCCGTGAGATTGAATTGGCTGCTAGCGCGCCGCATGCTGAAGATGGCTCTACTGTTTATCCATTGACTTGCTACCAGCGGTTCTCATCTTATGGCGAAGCTAGCGAGTGTGCGGGTCGCCCAGCTTGTTGGCGATTCCATTTTAAGCAAAGTAATGTTCGGTTTACCGATGGCTTCTGTGGCGACAAAGATTTTGAAACAAAGTCCTTGTCAGATTTTATTGTTAGTAAGAATAATGGCGAGGCAGCATACCAATTAGCTGTCGTAGTTGACGATGCTGCACAAGGTGTGACCGAGGTGTTGCGCGGCGATGACTTACTCGATAGTGCGGCGCGGCAAATAGCTATTTATCAGGCTCTAGGGTTAGATGTTCCAACATTTAAGCATGTGCCTCTAGTCGCTGGAGAAGATGGTAAGCGTTTAGCTAAGCGTCATGGCGATACAAGCCTGAACCACTTTAAAGGACTCAATGTGAGTCCGCAGAAGATTATAGGTTGGTTAGCTTATGCTTCCGGATTGACCCGCGACTTGCACGAGTGTCTGCCACAGCAATTGTTGCGTGATTTCGATCTAGAGAAATTAGATGCAAAGCCGCTTGTTTGGCGCGGTGATTTTACTGCTTGAGGCTATTGCGGGCGTGACATAAACCAGCAACGCCGAATGCCGCGCCATACTCTTTGCCTGACGCGTCCAGGAAAAAATCAAGCATCGATCCATCACCGTGTTGTGTCTTTACTACGCTGTTGACATAAGGACTAAAGAATTGTTGCGCCTCTTTCTTTGGCAACATCTCGAGTAACAGCCCAGCATAGTAGTGGCCAAAGAAGTAAAAATACCCTGAGTTGTAATGGTAGGCTTCATGCGGAGTAGGTCGTCCACGAGCAATATCTAAATAGTGGTGATTAGCAAACAATTGTTGCAGTCCTGTTATGATTTGTTCATGACCAATCGGCGATTTATATCCCATCTGCTTGGCCAGGTACAGTGCGTAATTGCACGACTGTATGCGGGACAAGCCACCTTTGACATTATCAATGCCGGTCCCAGTATCAACGCGAGGAATGATTTCGACGCTATAGGTGTAAGAGCCATCAGGTAAGCGGCAATGAATTAAGGTGTCAATAGCCACCCGTAATCGACGCTCATCGACGCTCCAACCAAGCTGTTTTGCTTCAAGTAAGCCAATCACTGCCACCGCAGTTTGGAAGGAGGTCGCCCAATTGGGTGTGACAGCTTTCGTTTCGTCTGCGTAGTATGCCCAGCCTCCCATTGGCGATTGATACTTATACAGCTCTTGCATAATTACCCGTGCACGTTGCCGAATGATTTTAGTCCGATGCGTCTTTTCGATGTAATCATTGTTTCCGGCCCGCGTGAGTGCACACAGTGAATAAACATATGCCCAGGTATTGTCCGTATCCCAGTCATCTGGACGCTTCACTAAGGGGCTCTTGCAAAGGTAATCTATAGCCCGTGCAATGCGAAGGTCACGGGCGTCATCTTGCGGCTGCGCCATCCATGCCATGGCAGCGATGGATGTGGTTGCGATATGCCATGAACGATTTGTCTCAGCATTAGCCCAGACATCATGCAATACTGGTGTAGCGTTTAGGCTAAGACCACCATTTCCTGTTTGCCGGCTGTATAAAAAGGTATTGCCGCGTTCAATCGCAGTGTCGCATGCTTGTTCCGCCAATTCAAGTTGCGAGCTTTGAGCGCTGCAACACAAGAGACCTATGGCGACAAGACTATTCATCTTCTGAGTCCGCGCGCAACTCGGCAATAAATAGCTTAAGGTCGTTAATCTCAGCGTTGAGTTCAGCGCGCGAGCTCGTATGCTCTGCCTCTAGGTATGCAATGTTCAGCTTGGCGTATGTGACGTCGTAGTCAAGGTCGGTTTGAGCACGAGCCATGCCTAGTTGTACCCATTTAGTTATTTCAGATTGCGCTAACTCCACAGAGATTTGTTGGCGTTGTAGATTTCGTTCCGCACGGTTTAGCACCATTTGAGCTGTCACATCAGCAAGGTTATTGCGGTCATACATAATTTTCAGTTGCTCGAGCTCTTCGGTGGAATCATCAAGCGCGTCTTGTTCGAGCAATAAGTCTAGGCGTAAAGATTTTTCCGTTTCTACTTTGCCAAAACTATTGAATAAATTCAATTCGTGTTCAGCGCGAGCAAGAGAACCCCTTGCATCGAACATCTCTAGATCTTGCGACTGAGTTAATGTGGTCATGCGCAATTCAGAGAGACGAAGCTCCTGGACGGAAGAGTTTATTTCGCTTTGAGCAAAAAGGGGTTGGCAGCAAAAAAAGAGTAGCAGGGTTAGGGTTGTTCTCATCTCATAACTATATAGGCAACTTACGCGCCCCCCCCCATAAAAAAAGAAACTCGTGAATGAACACGAGTTTCTTTGAGCAGCCCTTTATGCAGTTAGTCCGCGCTGCCGTAAGGAGAGTTTTCGTAGTTGAGCACCCATCTCTTGAATAATTCACTAGAAGCTTCTCTCTCATAGAGTGGTGCTGTATATTCACGGTGGTTGTAAGTCGCTTCGTGGAAAGAATCTCCAGAGTAAAAACTACCTGGAGCAGACATCGGTGACCTCGAAGTCTCGTCTGGGTACGGGTTGCTTTCGTCTTGTTCAAAGAAGTACTTGTCCCAAAACTCGACACTAGCATCGAGGCCGGTGCGACGTATCTCAAAGCCATCGGTACCCGTAGCAGGGCCAGAGGCGCATGCCGTTAGGCAGCCGAAAAGAAGAACAGAAACTGGGAGCTTATTAATCATGAGTGTTACGTAAAACGCGGGAACTATAGGTTAGTGCGCCTGAGACATCTCGTCAATGCTTCCGCGGCGGTATCCTATATCCCACATGGGAGCAAAACCTTTCACTAATCCTCGGGGAACCCGCGATTTGCTGGGTGAAAACCTCGTATTAATCAAACACCTTGAGCGCACGGCGTCTATGGTGGCGGCTGTGGCGGGCTATCAAGAGATGCGCACACCATTGTTTGAAGAGACTCGGTTGTTCAAGAGATCCCTTGGCGAGGCGTCAGATGTGGTAGAGAAAGAGATGTTTAGTGTGCCGAGGCGCGGTTCTGAAGGGGTTGAGGCCATGGCAAAGGGCTTTACTTTTCGCCCCGAGGGTACTGCGAGTACGGCTCGAGCTTATGTCCAGGGAGGCTTCGCAGCCTCCGCACCCTTGCAAAAATGGTTCTACATAGGTCCAATGTTCCGCTACGAACGTCCGCAAAAAGGGCGCGAGCGTCAATTTACGCAGTTCGGCGTTGAAGCCTTTGGCGCCCAATCAGCTAGCCTTGATTCCGAAGTAGTAGGCATCGCGGTCCGGTTCTTTCAAGAGCTAGGCTTCGACGACCAAATTGAGGTTCGTGTCAACAGCATGGGTGACGCCGAGGACCGCGAGAAATGGTCGCAAGTACTACACGAGTTTTTCGCTGAACAAATGCGGGGTAGTAGCAAGCGCTGTGCGGATTGCCAGTCGAGATACACACGCAATGTGTTTCGCTTGCTCGACTGTAAGTCCACGCGCTGCATCGAGCTCAATGAAGGCGCACCAAATCTTTTTGCAGTTATGGGTGACGAAGCTGCTTCGCATCACCAGCAGTTCATTGCGTGCCTTAATAACTTAGGCTTAAAAGTAATCGACGACCCAAGCATTGTGCGTGGCCTCGATTATTACACCCGCACTGTTTTTGAAGTACATTATCCACCACTCGGAGCGCGCTCAGCACTATGCGGTGGCGGTCGCTACGACGGCCTGGTCGAAGAAATGGGCGGGCGTCCTACTCCCGGGGTTGGCTTCTCTGTGGGCTTTACGCCAACCGAACTTGCTCTAGCCGAGCTCAATTTACCTGCCGCGGCAGACCTTGCGGACTTACGTCAAGAATTGCTGCCACAAGTCTATGGCGTTGCTGTTTCTGACGAACAACGCGACGATTTATTCATCCTTTGTGAGCGGTTGCGCCGCGCTGGTATTAGCGTCGAACTCGATCATCGTGGCAAATCACTTAAAGCGCAGTTTAAAGAGGCCAATCGTAGTGGTGCACGCTGGGCGGTAGTCCTTGGCGACAGCGAAAACGAGAATAAACAAATCGTGCTTAAAGATATGCAGAAAAAAACAGAGCAAATAATAGCGCAAGGCGATTTGCTGACCGTATTAAAAGACGTATGAACACAGTAGTATTCGGTGGCTCTTTCGACCCTCTACATGACGGCCACATTGCGGCTGCCGACGCGGCTCAAGGAAGCTTTGCCATCGACGAGTTTTTATGGACACCCTCTTGGCATGCGGTGCATAAACTTGATATACAGCCGGCAGATGCTGATTTTCGTGTGCGATGTATTGATAGCGTGCTGCCTAGTCGCCCGAGAAATGAAAGCCTATGTTTGCTCGAGACGGACTCTCAGCGCCTGTGTTATAGCGTGGATACTTTGCAGTTGTTGTCTCAGCAAAACCCTAAGCGCGAGCTTTACTTCTTGGTAGGAGGCGACTCCTTGTCACATTTAAATACTTGGCATGACTTGCCGCGCCTGTTTACCACCTGTCGTTTTTTATTGGTACCACGTCCTGGGTGGGGCGCGCAGCAACTCGCGGACTACACGTCTTCTTTAGCACCCGATTTACGGAGGCTTTTTCGTGCGCAATTTATGGATATGCCAGTGGTTGATATAAGTTCATCTTTCGTGCGGCGGCAGTTGATGGCTGGCGGCGAGGCTACGCAAATGCCTGTGAGCGTGATTGAATTAATCACTGCCGAAAACATTTATAGAGGACTCGATTAGTATTCGATTTTCGCTGCGGCGCGCAAGTCGACAATGGTCTGCTTGATTTCGCTAATGTCAGCGGGTGCTTCAAGTAAATCTTTAGTTAGCGTAATTCGAACATCACTCAGCAGTGTGACGACGCGCGAGTGGACTTTAATGATGTGATAGCCGGCGCCTGACTCGACCGCTATCCCAGACGTCTGTGTGGCGGAAAGTCGCTCAACTTCGGCCCTGAAAGCCTCGCCGTACATACCAGGGCGGTATGTAGGCAAGATGCCTTTGTTGAGCTTGCTAGCGTTGTCATGTGAGTATTCCGTGACCATCTCGCTGTATGGTGCGCCAGCAGATAATTTTCGCAAACACTCTTTAGCTTTATCGGAAGCAATCTGCTTTGCGTTTTCGAAACTTATTACAGTGCCGTTCGCTAATGCAGTAGCTCGAATATTGTGCGGCATTATCATAATGTGTGCGACTTCTGTTTTGACGCCATTATGCCCATACTGCGCGATGAAAGATTTCTCCAACTTTTGATCGGTGATAATGCGCGTAGCAACAATGTAATGCTCAAGCTGCAATTGAGTTAAAGCGCTGGCGCGTAATGCAGTAACAGCCATCTCTTTGTTGAAACCTTGCGGCAAATAGGTCTTCAGAAATTCTTCTTCACTGCCCGGAGCGAAAAGGTCACGCCACATCCCATCAACACGCTGAGCGAGGACATCGGCGCCAATTACGATGTCGAATGCTTTGGCTGCTTGTTCAATCAATACTGTGTCTACCAATCTTGCTAATTCGTTACTGCCGATAGTGGTGAATAGAAAATCTCTATAGCGTTCAACGCTGATTTTCTCGCCATTGACGGTGGCAAGGTCGGTTGTCGGCAGCTCTTGAGCAGCAACAACTGAAACTAGACTGATTGAAGCTAGGAGGGCGGTCTTGAGTATGAGTTTGTTCATTAATTTAGCAAAACAGATTATATAGCCTGTCGCGTCGCCCGTCAGGCTACGTTAGAATACCACTCGTAACTCAACTAATTACTTTGATTGCTCTCATTTCCGATATTCACTCTAACATTCACGCGTTAGAAGCGGCTTTGGCCGACATAGAAGCTCAGGGTGTTAAACGCATCTTGTGTCTTGGTGATATTGTTGGTTATGGCGGTGCGCCGCTCGAAACTATCGCTAAGATCCGTGATACTTGTGAGATGTCGATGCTCGGCAATCACGACGACGCCTTATTGAATTCAAACATGGCGTTGTACTTTAACGAATGGGCACGTCAAGCAATCGATTGGACCCGTGAACAAATCGAAGCTAGCGACAGGCTCGAAGAACTTTACGACTTCATGTATTCGTTAAAACGCGAAATGTCAGAGTTCGTCGATGACGAGGGCACGGCGTTTAATGTTGTGCATGCCTCGCCACGCCAGCCGCAAACAGAATATCTGTTGCCGACTCTCGAAGCAGGTTGTGAAGCCTTAGAAGCGAACTTTGCTGCAATGAACAATAATGTGTGTTTCTACGGCCACACGCACCACCCAGGATACTTTGCTCCTGGAGAATCTTTTATTGCGGTAAAAGATGACGATAGTATTGAGCTGGAAGACGGTCAGAAGTATCTGATTAATGTTGGCTCTGTAGGTCAGCCGCGTGACCGCAATCCTGAATTGTGTTACGCAATCCTCAGTGGCAAGCACCTAAGTTGGCGCCGTGTTTCATACGAAATAAAAGCAGCGCAGAAATTAATTCTCGATGCTAAATTGCCAGAAAAGCTAAGTTTGCGTTTGCAAATAGGCAGATAAATAAAAGAATAATATCATGGGTAAGAAAATTTTAACATTATTGCTTTGGGGCTTGGCTGCCGTCTTCATTATGCAGACTTGTTTCCCGTCAAAAGAGGTCGGGGTCGGCGACTTTAATAATAATCTTCCATGCCTTGAGTCGTTTGAAATACCACCGCCATCAGAATACCCATTAATCCTTGAAAACGAATTTGTGTATAGCGCGTGGTCTGCAATAGGTGCGAGTTGCGGCACTGTTTACCTTAAAAACTACAACGAGAAACTGCATCAAGCCAATGCGACCGAGCATGGCATGAAGATATTCGATTCGAAGTGGTCGGATGGTAATCCGCCTGAAAATGGCAAGGCCGGGGATCGAAGAAATTACCGGACTCGCGATGCATTCCGCCTTGTTGAATCTTCGAATTTGGTTACGACGAGAGAGACCGAAGGCAACGCGCTTCCTAATCTCGACTCGGTCACCTGGGACGTCGCCATTA
>CAXGOF010000047.1:0-10153 GCA_964011335.1 uncultured bacterium | reverse complement strand
CGCGCACAAGGCATTAGCGAACAACGCATTTGGCTGCGCCACCTGCTGCCAAATCTAGCAGGCCCGCTCTCGCAACATGTTGCACTCAACCTACCGTTTTTGGTATTGGGCTCGCTATTACTTGAAACCATTTTCAATATCCCTGGTTTAGGAATCAGCATTGTTGAAGCCATTCAGCATCACGACAGTAACATGCTACGCGCCATCACCTTTGTGGTTGCCATTACCTTTCTTGCAATGCAAGCGGTTGCAACTCTGGTAGGACGCTGCTTCGATCCGCGTCAACGCAGCGAGGGTCAAGAATAATGAAGTTTTCACGTTTAGTCGCTGGATTATATATTGCAGTGGCGTTGGTGGCAGCAAGCGGAGCCATCCCAGTTGAAATCAATATCGATTTTTACCGGGGCAACACTAGCGTTTGGCAGTCTGCGGCGCACGGTGCTAAAGTGGCATTAATCATCGGCAGCATTGCGGCGAGTACTGCGCTTTTAATTGGCAGCATGCTCGGTTTTATTAGCGCATGGTATGGTGGCCTCATCGCGACAATCATTTTATGGATGGCGACCAGTATCGCCGCCATCCCCGGCATCTTGTTGGTGCTCATTTTAAGTTACGGCATGGGCGGCGGCATTAGTGCGGTGTTTTTCTCCATTGGCTTGGTGTCATGGGTCGGTGTATACCGTTTAGTTCACGCTGAAGTTCTTAATCTGCGCAGTCAAGGTCACGTTGAATCCGCTAGCAGTCTCGGCGCTTCAGTGCCGTCCATTGCGATACGCCACATCTTGCCATGCCTTAAGCCGATTTTAGCGACGCAGTTTGTACTGCATTTTATGTACGCCGTCAAAGCCGAGACCGTCTTATCATTTTTAGGCGTAGGCGTCCATCAGCAAGCTTCTTGGGGGCGGATGCTCGCGGACGCCTGGACTTTTGGCGATTTAAGCAATGGCAACTATACCCGAATAACCGTAGCTAGCCTGTGCCTTGCTGGTCTGATGTTAACGCTGCAAAGCCATATTTACGGCCGTCAAAAGTAAAATGGCCCAAGGGCGAAACTGGGTCGTGATACAACATGCACAACCATTGCTCTTCGCAGGCTAGCGGAATTAACTGTTGACGAATTTCATAGGAACGACTGGCATCCATGTCATAGGCCATGATGAACGGTAAATGTACATGATTGCGCGTCGGAACGAAGTCCGTCCAGAAAGCTGCGGTCTCGCCAGCGTCTTCAAATTTAATAAGCGACAGACCTTCTGAATGTCCGCCGAAAGTTTGCATCGTGACACCCGGAACAATTTCTTGATGCTCTCTGAAGGTATGTAGCAAGCCAGCGTCGACCAAAGGTTGCACGTCTTCGCGACGATAACTTGCACGACGCATATGATCAGCCTGTAGGCTTGCTTCTAGTTCTACTTCGTCCAGCCAGTATTTGGCGTTCGGGAACATTGGCTTACCTTCGGCATCGCAAGCTGCACCCGCGTGATCCCAGTGTGCATGACTTAACAAACAATGCGTGACGTCTTCAGGATTCACCCCTGCCGCCGCCAGCGATTCGACTAAGCAATGGCCTTGGCTATAATCAATATGGAACATCGAGCGCTGTTTCTCATCCCAGCGGCGGCCGAGACCGGTCTCGACAACAATCACATGCTCACGGCATTCAATCAAAAACGGATTTGTTGCGCACGGAATCGTATTGTCGTCAAAAACAGGAGTTAGCTTTTGCCACAATGCGCGCGGCACCACACCAAACATCGCACCACCGTCAAGAGCAAAAGAGGCATCACGTAAAGCACGAATTTTAAACTTGCCCACCCGGGCTTGCTGAGCGCTAAAGTGAGAACCGCTCATTAATTAACCATTATTCGTGGTAAATCGCTTTAACAACTCTCGAGAAATAATAATCTTTTGCACCTCGGAGGTCCCTTCGCCAATCACACACAACTTTGCGTCGCGATACATACGTTCAACAGGGTATTCTCGCGAGTAACCATTGCCGCCAAAGATTTGGATAGCCTCGTATGTCGCGCGCATCGCAACCTCGGATGCGAAGTACTTAGCGGTAGCCGCTGCTGCACCGTAGGCGCGCCCAGCATCTTTCAAACGCGAGGCATGATAAACCATGTGACGCGCAGCTTGAATTTCGGTCTCCATGTCTGCAAGTTTAAAGGCAACAGCTTGATGCTTATTCAACGGCATGCCAAACTGCTCGCGCTCGCTCGAATAAACAAGTGCTTGATCAAGCGCTCCTTGAGCAATACCTAAAGACAAAGCCGCGATCGAAATGCGTCCGCCTTCCAGAGTTTTCATGAATGTAGCGAAACCTTCGCCCTCTTCACCTAACACTGCGTCTTTGGGTACCCGACAATCCTGGAACACCAAGTTCACCCAATCAGAGCCGCGCATACCTAGCTTTTCTTCGCCTGGTTCAATAATAAAACCTGGCTGGTCGCGATCAATAACCATCGCCATAATACCCTTCGAACCCAACTCGGGATTCGTTTGCACAGTAATCACAAAACACTTTGAGTAGCTACCATTAGTGGTGAAACACTTCGCACCATTAATAATGTATTCGTCGCCATCAAGCACAGCCGTTGTTTGCGTACTTGCAGAATCCGAGCCAGCACCCGGCTCGGTAAGGGCATAAGCACCCATGAACTCTCCGGAACATAACCCCGGCAAGTAACGCTCTTTAAGGGCTTGAGAGCCAAAAGCATAAATCGGCCAAGTGCCCAACGAAACGTGAGCTGCTAAAGTCAACCCCATCGAACCACAAACGCGCGAAATTTCTTCAACAGCAATTGAGTAGGACAAGTTGTCGAAACCAGCGCCGCCCCATTCTTCAGAGAACGGCAACCCAGGCAAACACAACTCGACCATGCCATCCCAGGCGGCTTCATTGAGTTCTTTATGCTCGTCGGCATGAGCCGCACCAGGAGCAACCACCTCGCGTGCAAACTGGCGCACAGTCTCGCGAATCATTTCTTGTTCTTCGCTTAAATCAAAATTAGTAACTAAATCGCTCATTGTTATTACAGGTTACGAGAGATAACGATACGTTGCACATCGGTCACACCTTCGTAAATTTCGGTGATACGCGCGTCGCGGAAATAACGTTCGACGTCGAACTCTTTGGTGTATCCAGCCCCACCATGAATTTGGACGGCATCTTGTGCCGCCTTATTGCATGCGCGTGAAGCAAACAGTTTAGCCATGGAACATTCTTTCGTGCACGGCAAGCCGTTGTCACGCAACCAAGCTGCTTTATGCACAAGCAATCGCGCCGCATCAAGATCCGTTGCCATATCAGCCATCATAAAAGCAATGGCCTGAAAGCGATTAATCGGCTTACCGAATTGTTCGCGCTGGTTAGAGTACTTAATGGAATCCTCGAGACAGGCGCGGTGAATACCAACGGCCTGTGAAGCAATACCGATGCGCCCGCCATCAAGCGTATCCAGAGCAATACTGAAACCTTTATTAAGTTCTCCAACCACGTTTTCTTCTGGCACAAAAACATCATCAAGAATGATTTCGGTAGTAGAACTTGCGCGCAAGCCCATTTTCTCTTCTTTCTTACCCGCTGAAACGCCGTCGTATGAAGCTTCGACGATGAAAGCGGACACACCTTTACCTTTAGGGGCATCAGGGTCAGTTACGGCATAAACCACAAACAAGCCCGCATAGGAGCCGGTGGTAACCCAGGATTTAGTGCCGGTGAGCGTGTAACCACCATCAACCTTTACAGCCTTGGTGATAACGGCAGCAGCATCAGAGCCTGCATTCGGTTCGGTCAGGCAGTAAGCACCGACGAGTTCGCCACTAGCCAAGAGCGGCAAATATTTTGATTTTTGTTGCTCCGTACCGTGCTTAGCCAACATCGAACAAAACAGCGACATGTGTACCGAAATAGTCACGCCGACACTAGGATCGGCTGCGTTTATTTCTTCTAGTAATATCGAAGCGTGCAAGTTTCCTAAGCCAGCCCCGCCGTACTCTTCGGGCACGGTAAGCCCTAAAAAGCCATGCTCAGCCGCCTCTTTTATGGCATCAACCGGAAATTCTTCCGCAGCATCGAGTCGAGCGGCATTAGGACGCAAACTGCGTTCGGCGAATTCTCGCGCCGAATCGCGAATCATTAAGTGTTCTTCAGTGAGAGCAAAATCCATCGTTCTACCTTGTTCAAGGGCCTACATTTTAGCCTATTTTGAGCAATAGAAAACGACTACTTCACAATTCGTTCGATTACTCAGCGCGCCCCATCTAGGTGAGAGACGTGCCAGTCCATGAGGCAGAGCTGTGATTACTCGTACTATTGACTGTAGAATATCTTCATGAAAAGTGCGCGCCTCTCATCGACACTACCTCTGCTATTCGGCAGTGGCCTCATCGCCATTCTCGACGGTATTCTTCAAGCTGTCGATGTCGGATCAAGTGTTTTAGTTGCCCTAGTCAGCTTCAACCTCATTGGTGCCTGGGCGGTTTGTCTTGTTGTCGCTATTTTACTGGTCAGCGTGCTGCGCCAGAATATTTTTCATCAGGCCACCTTTGGCATAGGCTTGGTCATCGGCGCCATGCCACTGCTGCACTTATGGATTCCCTTCCCGTTCTCTCATCTAGCCTTTTTCGCTTTGCTACACATTGTGGTTTTTGTAAAGCCAATCAAAAACCCTAACCTTATGCTATGTGGCGGCTCAAACTTAGCTCTTGCCGCATGCATCATGGCCAGCGTTTTAATGTCACACCAATTACCGGAACATCCAACGAGCACGCCAACAGCATTAAATAGCCATCAAGGCCCTGATGTGATATTAATCTCCGTCGACACACTACGCGCCGACGCTATTTACTCGCAGCAAGATATTGGCTTGACGCTACCTGCGCTTGAACGACTTCGCCAACGTTCGCTGTGGGCTGACTATGCTTTGTCGAGCAGCAACCAAACGCTCCCAGGTCACATGGGAATGCTCTCGGGGCTGTCCGCGACTAGCCATGGTGTACGCTCCAATAGTGATTTACCAGACACAAGCCTTAGTCTTGCTGCCGATTATTTTGCGAAAGCCGGTTTTCAGACCTCCGCTGTTATCAGTAACGCGCTACTTTCTTCGGCAACCGGCATGCACCGCGGCTTTGCCCATTTCAGCGACGAAGCTATTGGCTTGGCTCGGCTATCGATGTTGTCCAAGGATTATATGGCTAGCCATAGTTGGGCAAGCATGTTTCTGCAATCATCGAAAACGAAGCGCTTATTTCGTGGTCTTTACTATCGCGACAAATATCAGGCCGAATCCATTGCCGAACATTGCACGGACATTGCACTCGCACAGCTTGACGTAGCTTATGCTAACGAAGCGCCTTTGTTCCAATTCATTCACTTCATGGATCCGCACACGAATTACGCGCCGCCAACTACTACGCGCGGCGTAATTTCAGCGCCATTAGCCAGTCAGATTGACAAACGTTATTTACCTGCGGCTAGTTCCGAAATTACGGTCATGATGGTGCGCGATGTACAAGCGCAAATTCAAGAGGGAAACCCTGCCTCAGTATTGGCTGCCACTTACTACCATCAAGTTTATCTTGAGGAAGTAATCGAAGTGGACCGACAACTACAACGCATTATCAACAAACTCGATGGCAGCGGACGTCCTTATGTGCTGTTGCTTACCGCCGACCACGGAGAACAGTTTGCAGAGCATGGGTTAATGGACCACGCTAACTCACTTTATGAAGAGAATATTCGTGTGCCGTTTCTGCTTAGTGCACCTAACATCAATCCTGCTCACATTGACGGGGTCGTGCAATTGTGCGACGTCTTGCCTACTCTACTCGATTACGCCGGGCTTGATTACGATATCGAAAGCTTCGATGGCTTGGCGGTGCGCGCAACCATGGCGGCCCGCCCACACGTCGCTGTGGATCAAAAAGAAATTGCGGTACGCGACACTGCCGGAAATAAATGGATTGGTGCTTGGCAGGCTAACGGTAACTTTCCTGTTGGCGCAAAATTATTTAATTTCAAAAATGGCGAGAGTGAAAATCTTCTCAGCAAAGATAAAGAACTCGCCGACGGGCTAAGCCGATTAATTGATTACTACATTGAAAGCGACACCTACGCTGCCCGTCAAGCCAACGCTGAAACGAGTGAGGCCCAGCGAGCTGCATTGAACGCTCTAGGCTACGCCGGCCAAGAAGACGACCGGTAATTCTTTAGTAAGTGTAGAAGCCTTCGCCTGATTTACGCCCAAGCTTGCCGGCTTCGACCATACGGCGCATATTAGGAGCGCATCTGAATTTAGGATCACCAAATTGATCGCGCATATAGTCAAGAATGTTTACACAAACATCAATGCCAATGAAATCAGCAAGAGCCAAAGGCCCCATTGGATGATTCATGCCTAGTTTCATGATGGTGTCGATATCCTCGCGAGTTGCAACACCCTCGTAAAGAGTGAATGCAGCTTCGTTAATCATGGGCATTAACACGCGATTAGAAATGAAACCTGCGTAGTCCTCGGCGACACCAACGGTTTTACCAAGGCCCTCAGCTATTTCTCTAGTACGCGACACAACTTCATCAGAAGTTTTTTCACCTTTAATAAGCTCGACAAGCTTCATCAGAGGCACCGGATTCATGAAGTGCATACCCACCACCGATTCTGGCCGGCTAGTCGAACTTGCAATCGCAGTTATTGAAATTGAAGAGGTATTCGTTGCAAGAATAGCACCTTGAGGAGCATGCTTATCGAGCTGCACAAAAACGTCTTTCTTGACATCTTCGCGCTCGAACACGGCCTCAATAACCATATCGACACCAGCAACTGCTGTTGGTAAATCAGTAGAACCAGCAACACGGGCCATGATTTCGCCTGATTGCTCTTGAGTGATTTTTTCTTTCTTTACGAAGCGGTCTAGCGATTTACGAATGGCTGCCAAGCCGCGATTGAGACCTTCTTGAGACATATCTACCAAGGTCACATTGTGACCATTAGCGGCATATGTTTGAGCGATGCCATTGCCCATAGTTCCGGCACCGATTACTGCTACTTTAAGAGATGAAGTCATTGTTTGATTAATCGACTAATTCGATTGCTGTGGCCACAGCGTTGCCGCCACCGAGACAAAGAGTTGCAACACCTGTTTTTAAACCGCGCTGCTTGAGCGCGTAAATCAGAGTTGTCAAGATGCGTGCACCACTACCACCAATCGGGTGACCAAGCGCTACTGCACCACCGTTGACATTGATCTTATCAACATCGAGTTCTAGAACTTTAGCTAAGGCGCAACCACCCGAGGAGAACGCTTCGTTGATCTCAAATAAATCGTAATCGTGGCGCGACTTACCTGTAATAACTTCAAGGTTTTCAACGGCCGCTTGGGGTGCCATCATCACCCACTCTGGAGCCATGCCACCCGTTGCATAACCGCTGATTTTAGCTAATGGCTTAAGGCCGTATTTCTCGACAGCTTCGCCAGAGGCAACAACCAATGCGGCTGCTCCGTCTGAAATTTGAGAAGCATTACCAGCTGTAACCGAACCGTCTTTCTTGAACGCCGCCCGCATTTTACCGAGCGATTCAAGGGTCGTCTCGGCGCGAATACCTTCATCTTGACGCAAAGTGATTGGGTCTTTCTTACGTTGCGGGATTTCGATGTCGAAGGTTTCTTCATCGAAGCTGCCAGCTTCCCAGGCAACTGCTGCGCGTTTATGCGAGCGCTCCGCTAACTCGTCTTGCATTTCACGAGTAATTCCGTATTCGTCAGCGACCAATTCTCCTGTCATGCCCATGTGCTGGTCCGAGTAAAAGTCCCATAAGCCATCGTGCACCATCGCATCGACTAACTTAGTGTCGCCTAATCTTGCACCCGTTCGTGCCGAGGGCACCAGGTACGGGGCTTGGCTCATAGATTCGAAACCTCCAGCAACCACGACATGATTGTCACCTGCCTTAATCGACTGCGCTGCCAGCATTACCGCTTTTAAACCTGATCCACATACTTTGTTAACCGTAAACGGTGGCACCGTATTCGGTAAACCTGCGAAAATCATCGCCTGACGTGCAGGGTTTTGCCCTACACCAGCTTGCAACACATTGCCCATGATGACCTCATCGACATTTTCTCCATCTACATTTGCGCGCTGCAAAACCTCTTTGATTGCCATAGCCCCCAACTCAGGTGCACGGAATTTACTCAATGAGCCTTGAAATCGCCCGATCGGTGTACGACAGGCACTAACTATGAAGACATCAGTCATTAACAGCATATTTTAGCGACGCCGACTAATCTTGGTTTGGCCACAGCCCCGCTTTACGCAAATCCCGTGATATTGGCACTTGAGTGCGCACTTTTTCAGTACTTTCAAGATCTATTTCAGTGATTAACAGGCTGCCATCATCGCACCTCGCATGAATCTTACCTAAAGGGTCTGCGACCAATGCCGATTCTGGGAAATGCATTGGCCGCTTACCGTCAAGAGCAGCTGCGCCAGAGCGGTTGCAAGATATCGTAAACAACTGGTTTTCAACAGCGCGCGCACGACTCAGCAACTCAAACGCGTGGGCCCGCGGGGTTGGCCACTGCGCACAACACACCAAAATATCAGCCTGTTGATACAAAGACTCACGGCAAATTTCCGGGAAACGCAAGTCGTAACAAATAATCGGCATTATGCGACCGATTCCCGTTTCGGCAATCACCGGCTGCGACATTCCGCGCTCAACTTGACGGCCTTCGCCCGTTGCACTAAACAGCATACGTTTCGCATACGGGCGAAGATTGCCTGCAGCGCCAATCACGTGCGCTACGTTTGCTGGCTTATCACCATCGCCACCCGGGGCGGAACCTACGACAATCAAATCAACTGCAGCAGCCGCTTGATGCACCTTAAGCAAGGCCTCTTCACTCTCGGCGCGAATCTCTGCAGAGTATTCGGCTAGGAAAGAGGTCGTCCATTTTTCTGGGAGTACTAAAAGCTGCACCCTTGCCTTACCACAATCACTAACCGCGTTGAGCACTTGCTGCAGATTGATTTCCACTTGCGCTGGACGGACGTCAAAAGGAAATGCAGCGACTTTGATTATCATGCCAGCCGTTTAATTGACCCGGTTGGCCATATCAAATAAATGCAATGCATCTTTATAATCGATGGATAATTGCAACACGGAGCGTAACATTTGCATGTGCCCCTCAGCGTCGCCATTCTCGGCAGCAAGTAATGCTTGCTGATAATACATTTCTGCTTCACTCAGGCGAGCTGTGATGCTTGCCAAGCGTTGCTCAGTATCTCTGTAGCCATATTCGTTACTGTCACTATATATTTGCAGATACAAAGAGCTTGCATGAGACAACTGTGAATCTATTTCATAGGCACGTGCTTGCAGATAACGCTGCTCTTGCTGCAGGTCGGTGTTGCGATTGCGTATTTCAATCAACAAAGCCGTATGCTCAACCACTGAATGCTCTGCGGCTTTATCGATAGTTAACTTCGCAAGCTCATGGTCGCCTGCACGAACTTTAATATCCGCAGATATTAAGTCTGCTTGAGAGCGCAAAATATCATCTAAGCGCGCGGCAATGGCAAGCGCGGCTGGATCGTCTGTACCAAGATGAATAGCATTTTTCACGGCAACCCAGGCCATACCGGTTTGTTGAGCATCAAGATATGACTGGGCTTGACGCATCGCTTCTTCAGCAAGATTTTCGCTAATTGCATTTAAACGCTTAGAGGCTAGACTCGGGTCGGTCATCAAATGGCTAGCATGCATAAAGGCCGTACGAGCGCGTACGTCAGAGCCCGCCTCTAACTGAGCAATGGCATCTAGATATTTCTCTTCGCCTTGGGCGTTGCGCATTTGTTCACGCTCCCTAATGATCGCTAGACGTTCTGTTGCCAAAGAAAAATCGTCGCGCCAAGTTAGCGCCACTAATAACTCGCGAATAGCGCTATTTTTGTCTCCGATATCATTGAACTGCAAAGCTAAATCGAAATGACGGGTTGCGATATGATTACGGCATCGCAAGTCTAAATCTTCAAGGACCTGCTGACGACTGTCAGGCGCTAGAGGTATGATTTTTTTGAGCAAGGCTAAGCCTTCATCTGGTTGACCGCGATTACTAAAGTCGCGTACCATATCTTCTAATAAAAAAT